>JBGTFK010000086.1:0-8601 GCA_041747305.1 Candidatus Nitrosocosmicus sp. | reverse complement strand
ACCATATCAGAATGTTAAACCTACAGGAGTACAAGGAGACAATGATTATTCTAATTGGCAATACACAGTATCAAGTAATTATACAAACATCAATGAAGGAAACAACAAAATAACATCTAAAATCCTTTGTTTAGATGGTCCTCAGACATCACAGGCTTATTACTCTGTAAATATTACAGCTACTAACTTTACACAGCCACAGTTATCTAGCTATAACATGATGCTAGAGTCTTCAAATTCAACCATAAATAGTGGTAATATGAGTCAGGCATCAAGTGGATCACAACCTTTTGCACAAATTCAACAATTCAATCAAGATACAGGAAAGGGTCCAATCTGTTGCAACATAGCAGGAAGCAGTCCAGGACAGGTGAGTGCATCTACTGATCCCACAAACATCCCAACAACTGATGCTACAGATGTTGCTACCACTAATGATGAAGAGGAAAACGAGGAGGATAACGATGATAACAGCAATAGGAATGAAGAGGAAAACAATGACGACAATAACAATGACGACAATGATGGTGATAGTGGCCGCAGCATAATGGATGATGTAGAAGACATCATAAGAGACAGTGGAATAAACTTTAGATTTGATTAAAAGTAATATTCATCGCTTTTAATCAATTCTTTTTAATTTCGTTTCTTCACCATTATTCTGCCCAATCCTCAATAAAATTAGCCAAAGTTTATGTTAGATAGTTCCAATAGGGACATCATAATTATTTAGTTGCCCAAAATATTTGGTAAATCACGCAATAAAAATCTCAAATGTTTGTCTCCATCCATGCTGAAATAATACTCTTAATTTTTTCCTTGTGACCTTTTTCGGCGAATATTCTATATTTCTTGTTAGGGTAAAACTGTCTTATAAAATCGAGATCCAATGGCTCTAATTTTTTGGATTTAGTATTATAAAACATTAACCTTTTCAATGTAGTCTCATCAACAGGTGGTTTTGTTACCTTCTTGCTTGTAATATTTATCACCAACACTACCCCATCTTCAGGCAATCCTGCTTCCTTTCTAATTTCATCTTGTAATCCCTTTGATCCTTTTGAATCCATAATCCTTGTAATTTTGTTATTATCACTCAGATCAAATTCGTGAACGAGTGATAAAATATTTCTATTCAAGTAATCGTCTACGAGTTTCCTTGTTTTTTCATTTTCTACTTTTGTTAATTCATGTATCAAGACATCATCAGATAATTCCAATATAGATTCCATGTCTGGATTAGATAGTTTAAGAAAGGCTGAATTGTATTCTTTTGCAGCCTCCTTCATCACATAAGACAAGTGGACATCAGCACCTTGGGATATTTTGTGCAAGTAAATTGATCTGTGCATTTGGGCATAGGCCTCAAAGAATCTCATTGCTGCTTCTCTTGCTTGAGTTGAAACAGTTACAATTCTATCATCTCTTAAGAAGTATAAATTTTGAACAATTCTCCCTACATCTACAAAACCATACTCTTTTGCCCCAGTTCTATTAGAATCCAATATCAGGTAGTTAAATCTGTCAACATTGTACGGATCTTCTTTTATAAGATGATTCAAATACCAATTTGACTCTAAAAAGGTATCCATCCTAGCAATAATCTCTTCACTGACATCTATGCCTTCTAGAATCCTTTTTGTATTTGGGATAATTCTAAAATTAGGAGATAGATCGCATAATAATGCCATTATTTCATAAGCCTCGATTTTGTTTTCAGAGGATTCTTTAACTAAATTGGTAAATTTCTTGTATATTATTTCCAAACTCAAGTATTCGTGTTTCCAATCTAAAGCTGGGTTGACTAGTTTTAGAAATTCTTCAAAGGTATGAGAAAATGGAGCATGTCCTATGTCATGTAATAGCGCTGCCAGTCTTGTTAGTTGAACTTGTTTTTTGATTTCGGTTTTGCAGTTAATTGAATCCATCAAGTCAATTATGGATGTAGAATTGATCTTGTTATTAGAATTCAAGATGATATGTGTGGAAGCCTCACCAGCAATATGCATCGCACCCAAAGAGTGTTCAAATCTTGAATGAGATGCCCCTGGAAAAGCCATAAAGAGACTGGAACTTTGTTTTATTCTTCGAAGGCGTTGAAAATATCTTGTATTGATGATGTTTTTCTCTATATCTGTAATTCCAACATATCCATATTCAGGAAGCCTTATACTGCTAGTGAAGTTTAAGAAGGGATGATATACTGGCAATAATGCTTATGATTAGGCAATTTTTAAAAACTCTATGTTTCATGCGCCCTTTACAAAGCATTTTACCTTAGTGACTGAATAGGTCAAAAAATTGTATCAAAAATGGTGCTTCTCGTATCACGAAGGGATGAATCTTGCTACCTACCATTTTTTCATCATCAATCAAAGATTTCACCTGTAATTGATACGGGATGGTAGGCAGATAAATTGTCAAATATCTACATCATGATTCACAATTGCGCTATCAGAATTTCCTCCTCAAAGAAATGATAGACGAATTTTTGACGGAAATGACGACAAAATTGACGGAAATGACGGAATATATAAATCTCCTGACCTCAGATAAAACTGGTTGATAAGTAGTCAAGTAGCAGGGTTAATCATACAGAATTACTTGCTTGGACATTCCAGGGATGAAATTGCTAAAGAAACTGGCGTAGCACCCGGATCTGTGTCTAATAAAGTAAATGACTGGAAGAGAAGAATTGCAGCTCCAGATATTGAAGAATTAAGGCGAATTGCTGTAAACATGAGAAAGTCAGGTATGACAATGAAACAGTGTGCTAAAGGATTAAGATTTTTACAACTATTGAAAGGATTAGGAATAATAATTGAAAACGATGATATTGATTCTGATCTGGATAGTTTAGCTTTCTTTGTTAATGAAATATATACAAAATGTAAGGAGCGTGGAATAACTCCTACAGTTGTTACTGCGTGGATAACTGATCTAATGGATTTCTCAACTGAAAATTACGGATACTTGTATGAAAATGATAAAAATGGAATCAAAATGTTATCAACGGAAAATCAAAATGGTAGAAAAGAACCTCTGACATTTGTTTCTGTCGTTTCAGATTTTATTGAACAAGAGAAGAAAGAACTAGGAGATCTGTCCAAAAAGGGGAAAAAAATTTTACAAGAAATCAACCAATATGAATTACAAAAGGGAGAACTAGTAGAAAAAATTGAGAAATTAGAACAAGAAAGGCAATCTATCATACTATATCGTAATACATTCATGAAACTTGATAACATTTTGTCCAAAGAGTGTGGTATCGATTTAAAAAAAGATCTAGAGTCATTCACCAGATTATTTAGCGACTTTAAGGACAATGGGTATGATGTTGCTAGTATAGTAGCAGAATACAATGAAGCCCTAAAGCTAAGATGGGAAATAAATCAGAACAAGGCCCAGATTCAAGCGTATCAAAAGCAACTCACTGGTATATACAGCGAAATTGATTCATCTCGATCTGTTTTAGATAAGAATAGGAAAAACTTGGATATATTTAAACAATTAGAGACAATGAAATTTGGAATTGGAGAACTTCAACAACTATGGTTGATGGTTTCAGAAATTACAAAAAGTATAGGCGATCCATTAAAAGACTTTGATATGATTGAAAATCCTGTTGCTTTTTTTATTAAAGATGTCGAGGATAATTACCATGACAAACTCAAATTTGAAGACAGAGTCAAGAAAGAAAGAAATGAATTAGCAATGCTACATGAGCAAATAAATAAGAACAGACAAATTCTCTCCATGCACACATTCATAGGACCTTTACTTCTTTCTCTCTACCAGAAAGGTATTACTGAACAAGAGATTACAGATATGAATCAGTTGTTTCAAAATTATTTGTTAGAAACAGCAAAGACAGACAATAATTGGGATAACCAAAATGAATTAAACACAAATGTTAAAAATACTCTCGATAAAGGTAGTGGCTATCAAACTTTCATAGACGAGTTAAAAAAATATGGTGGAATCAAAGCTTCGATCAAACACCAAAGCCGTCTTCTTGATGAAATAAAAAGCAAAAATTCTGTATTGATTGAGCAGAGGAAAACCTTGTTGGAATTATGTCAAAATGTCATTATTCTAATTAATATGTTAAATAACCACTATTTCTATTATAAAGGATTTTTTGATCATCACAAAAAGAATAGTCTTGGTATTCAGGTTGATCGGATAACACTACCTATTATTATTTTAGTGCATAATGCCCCAAAAGAAGGTCAGAATAGCAAAGAAGAAAAAGACACAAAAAGCGATACTACTAGGTCTTCAAATAACAATAACGATAACAACAATGATAATAAAAGTAAAGATTAGATTTATTCCTTTAATTTCCCTCTCTTTGAACTTGTTTCTTCTTCCATATCATCTACACCTTTCTCAGTTACAGTAAATTTAGTGTCAGAATATGGATGATAGGGAGAGTCGATCATCTTTGCAGTTCTATTTTCACCGGACTTTCTGAGATAAATCCTATAGGTTGATGCATGACCCAATACGTTTCCACCTGCAGCTTTTGTAGGATCTCCAAAAAATGTATCTGGCGAAGATTGAACCTGATTGGTTATAACCACAGAAATATTATAAATCTCAGCAAGTCTAATGATTTTGTGCAACATAGAATTGAGTCGTTGCTGTCTATCAGCCAGTGTGCCTCTTCCTGCAAATTCTGCCCTGTGCAAAGATATAATACTGTCTATGATAACAAGTCTGGCTTTAAAATCATTGATATATTTTCCAAGATCTTTTATGATCAATTCCAGATGAGAGCTATTGTAAACCTTACAAACTGCGATACTTTTTAAAACGCTAGTTGGATCAAGTCCTCTAGACACTGCTATTTGATCCACTCTTTCAGGTCTGAAGGTCCCTTCTGTATCAATATATATGGAACCACTTCCAAATCCACTATTTTCAACTGGTTGACTAGCCGTCACACACAGAGTATGACAAATTTGAGACTTGCCAGAACCAAATTCACCATAAAATTCAGTAACAGCTTGGGTCTCTATACCCCCCAAAAGAAGTTTATCCAAAGCATTTGAACCAGTTGTACATCGCAATAATGACTTTCTTTTCTCTAATGCAACATCTGCGGTAACAAATTCCTTGTCTAAAAGATTAGAATCCCGTAAAAGTTGTTGAGCAGCAATAATAAACGCTGCTGCACTTTCTTTTGAAGAGTTGATCTCCACAGAAAGTTCTTCTGAACTTGTAACTGCGAGATCCATCACTGTTAGTACACCGGCATCGCGTAATTTTTTTGCAGTAGTTGGTCCAATACCTGGAATATCTTGTATATCTAAATCATCAATAATAGTAGGAATAGGCTTTGATTCTTCTAAATCGCTATCAGAAATTTCTGGGGTTTCGCTGGATAGAGCACTTACAACATCCTCCTCGTTCATTCTTTCACTATTTCTTTTTTCGACCACATTCTACTATATGTACTTTCTGCTATATTAAATAAT
Organism: Candidatus Nitrosocosmicus sp.; assembly: GCA_041747305.1. Taxonomy (GTDB): domain Archaea; phylum Thermoproteota; class Nitrososphaeria; order Nitrososphaerales; family Nitrososphaeraceae; genus Nitrosocosmicus. The sequence continues at coordinate 3,118 of JBGTFK010000086.1, read as the reverse complement.
GGACGACGAGAACGACCAATGTAATAATTTTGAAACTATTGTTATTCTTCATCTTCTTCAAAAATCAAAAGTTCATCGCCTTTGAAATTCTTAAAGGAATCAGTAATGCCCAACAAATCATTGTCATAGAAAATATTGCCTATTGTTTCATCTTTGATGGTCAGGACAATCGTGTTAATATTAAAAATTTGAATAGTCAAAGGAAACTTACTTTGGAATAACTCATCATCAATTTTTATGTCAGCAATTCCGTTTATTGGAGTATTTGAAAATTGATTAAAAGTAATAGAAGAGCCGTTGCTATTTTGAAAATTGATTATTTCTATAAAATGTTTCTCGATACCATTTACGGTAAGCAATTTAAAATTGGCATGAAAATCTGTAACTAAACCTCTCGATACATTCAAAGACCAAGTTCCAGAAACCAGTTTTGGAAAACTATAGAGTATAGTGGATTCAGAAGTTTGATTCAGAGATGGAGGAGAAAGAGGTCGGGATAAATTTTGGTTTATTTGACTATAATCAGGGAATAGTACAGTAGACAATAATCCTTTTGTATAAAAAGTATTAGAATTGTTGATCGATGGTAATCCCTCATCAATTCCTCCGGCTGTTTGAGTATCGATGATAGACAAGAGTAAATTGTTGTAAGTCATGCCTTGTGCCAATCCCATATAATTCCCGAACTTAGATTCCTGATTTCCAGATGGTGTAACTAACCCAAGATCAGAAGAGAAAAAAAATAGTAAAAAGGTAAAAATCAAGGTAAGTGGAAATAATACAAGCAAAAAAGGAAGAAAAGAGAATCGATTACCCAAATTCATTTCTTAATTAAATTCATAATATAAATTGTTATTGTACTGAATTGATTAATTATCTTGTATCTAATATTCAATGGCTAATGTGAAATAAAATTTTGCAGATTGTTTATCGATCTTTTTTGTCACCTTTTGTATAGTTTAAACAAAACTGTTTTTATTGCATCATCATTGGCATGGTGTGATTCATGGCTCCTCCCATTGCCATAGATCCATTTTTAGATGGAACCAGCGAGAACGTCATGAGTCCGTCTGCAGATGTTTGATTTGTTTTATTCAAGTATTCGTTGGAAATTTGTTGCACAATTGGTTTTGCAAACATGAAATGTATGACATCCTTTGTCTGGTTATTTCCATCAACCATTAAAACATTTGTAACATCTTTTCCATTGGTATAACCTTGGTATGCGCCGTCAGAGGACAGAACACTAGGCTTGGGGATTTCTACCTCTTGATGAATAAATACGGTGTTCTTAGGATCATCTAGTCTCTTAGGGTCATAATTAAACGGCATTGTAAAGTTGATGGAATCAGATGCTTGATTGTATGTTATATTCCCTATTTCATCATAATAAGAAAGAACTTTTGTTGGAATTGGTTTACCATCTACAGTCAAGTTTGCATTCTTCGCTGCTCCTATACTGAGCCAGGCATCAAATACTGGTTGTTGATCATCTGGAAGAATTGTGCGTGAAAAATCCACGGTTACGATTCTAACGACAAAGTGATACAACCCTCCTTCCAAAAATATAGGTCCGGCTGCCACTACAGGATTATTATCTCTACTTGTATATGCATTTAAGATAGGGTCAATGTCACCATATATTGATATATCATTCTGATTTCTTGGTTGCATTTGAATAGAAAGATTTCCATTGGTATTAAAGAACCAATCAGATAACAGAGTCTTGTTATCCTTTTCAATGGTAATATAATATGTAACTTCCTTAAAATTTTGATCCGATTGGTTTTCATATAACCTAAACTGAATTTCAGGTCTTTCTGATTGTTGTTGGATTGTTTCAGTAGTTACTACTGGTGGAGACATTTTTATTAGTAAGTTAGCGCTGCGGTCACCAAATGATGCTGAAAGATGTTCCATAAAAAGCCCATCACCGTATACACTACTAGAATTAAAAGAATAAGTTAAGAAAGAACTGGATAATAAGCCAAAAATCATAGCCAGAGAAAACAAAATCTTCATAGTATTAATTAACCATTTACCTATATAATTATTATTTATGATAATAAAAAAAAATATATCAATGAAATAACCTTTGTTTAACATGATAATCCGATATATCTTTACATTCATTTTAGTTATTTTCATTATCCAGTTTCTCTTTTTGGGTTTGAATGAAATAATACCCTTGAACTTTGTTTCAAGTCAACCAAGTCAACCAACCCAACCAAATGACAACCTATCAAACTATAAAACGGTAAATTACTATGCAAGATTCAATTGCGGTACAATCAGTGATGATAGTGGGCCTTTGAGACCCGGAAAATATGATTCCGATATTACAATCTTTAACAAGAAAAGCTATCCAATAACCGTAATTTGGAAAGCTATTGAGATAAATCAACAAGAAAGGACCAATTTCAACATTCTTAACATTCCTTCTGAAAATATTGTAAACATTAACTGTGCAAAAATATTTACAATTCAAAATAATAATATTAGTGCCAATTTATCTAAAAAATTCACAGAGGGTATCATAAAAATAGAAATCAATGTTGATAATGGATTATTGGTAAATAACTTTTTAAATAATCAGCAAGCGAATACTATCTTAAACGAATCCGAAATTGGTAATCTTATTAACGTGGATGTCATTCACACAGTGAATACTTTGGACGATTTAAACAAAGAAGTAATATATTTGAAAGCAGACTTTTCAATTCTACCAAAAGACACGAAGAATAAAATAAGCAATTTCACGGCTGTCTTCCATATTAATCCCGATGAAATTGTTGATCCATTGTCATTAATCAAGAAGAAGATTTCAGAGAATACAACTGAGAAAATTGATATCAATGCCTCTGAAATATTACTTAGAGATACAGAAATTATCTCCGATACATTGACAGATAATCATGCGCTAACTGTTCAAAGAGTTGACCCAATTATTTCATAAGAACATTTTGTTAATTACCTGTGATAATCAATACCGATAAGCTTGACAAAACTGATAAAACATCAGAAATTTAATAAATTTATTAAATAATAATCTAATAATCTGATAATATTAGATTAATTTCTAGGATTATTTATAAATATTTTAGTTCATATCTTATAT
>JBGTFK010000085.1:0-54944 GCA_041747305.1 Candidatus Nitrosocosmicus sp. | reverse complement strand
TGTAGAAGTACTAGAACCAAGAGATGGAATAGGAGGTCATTGCCTTCCCAAAGATACAAAGATGTTTGTTAATTCATCTAACACAATAAAAAGCAAGATACTTCAAGCAGCCATGGAGGTTGATGAGGACTATAGAGAATACAGAAGAAAATTAGAGAAGGAAGTTAAAATTCCAGCCACATGATTAGGTAGCATTTTTCTATTTTTCACTAAAGTAAGATATTCATTCATGAAAAACATAAAACCAAAAGCAACAGAGAAGATCCACGAATCCACGTGGATAACATTAGCAATATTGGGATCAACAATTTTAATCACGATGTACGGAGAAACAATGCTTTTACCAGCTATTAGTGATATAATTAGAGATTTTGATATTTCATACAGTACCTCGTCATGGATTCTGACAGCCTACTTAATTTCAGGAGCAGTCATGACCCCTATTGCAGGAAAATTATCAGACATATATGGTAGAAAGAAAATGGTGCTTGTGATTTTTATTATTTATATTGTGGGAATAGCCATTGGCGGAATGTCAAATAATATTTACACTTTAATTTTGGCAAGAATAATTCAAGGGATAGGCATTTCGATGTTTCCTATCGCATTTGGTATCATAAGAGACCAATTTCCTATGTCTAAAATTGCAATCGGTATAGGAATATTCAGTTCGATGTTTGCTGCAGGATCAGTAGTTGGAATAGCTATAGGTGGGACAATAGTCCAAAATTTTGGATGGCAAGCTACTTTTTTTACTATAATACCAGTGGCGATCGTACTTTGGATCATAATAAAGAAGCGAATAAAGGAGGATGACACACCAAATACCAACGACGAAGTTGAACAAAATTCAAATTTCAACCCACCCAAAAAGGAAAATGCACGATTAAATCAAAATAACCATAGCGATAAAAAAACCAGACATCATCTTGATATCAAAGGGGCGATGTCGTTAGCTTTGTCAATTTCAGCATTCTTATTAACTTTAACATATTTTGCTAACATAAATAGTGAATCCAATAATTTTACAACGTTTGATGGCGTTGTCTTGGGTTCACTTATTACACTGACAATTTGCTCTATGATAGCATTTGTAATCGTTGAAAGAAAGGCAAAGGATCCGTTAATACCGCTCAGATTAATCTCAGATAAGATTTTGCTTCCCTCAAATATTATTCTCTTAGTTTTTGGAATAACAATGTTTATGATCTATCAAACCATACCAATTTTGGTAACTAGTCCAATGCCATTTGGATTTGGCGGAGATGCAATGGATAGTGCAATGGTTCAATTGCCGTTCATGATAGTTTTCCTAATATTTGCTCCATCCTCTGGATTTATAGTATCAAAAATAGGCAATTTTAAACCAATCATTATAGGAAGTGTTTTGACTACAGTTGGTTTTGCTAGTTTATTTGCATTTCATGTTAATGAATTTGTAATTTCAATAAATTTGATAATAATCTCCGCAGGATTGGCATTGACACAAGTAGGAGCTTTCAATATCACATTACAACATACACCCCATCAGTATATCGGAGTCTCGATAGGAATATCAGTAGTATTAATATTAATAGGTAGTTCCATAGGTCCTGTAATAGCCTCAACATATATGCAAGCTTATCAAGAGTCAGCTAACAGTATCGAGGGACAATCATTTCCTTCTCAGTCATCGTATAATCTCATCTTTATCACTGCTACAATAATATCTATTGTATCCTTCCCATGCATGATATTATTGAAAAGAAGAACTAATCAAATGATCCCTAAAAGAGCATGAACTATAAATTCTCCAGTTGCTGCATGCTCTCATAGCCAGCTGGCTATGAGAGCAAGAAAAAGCGTAAATGGAGGATAAAGTTCCCCATTTTCACTAAAAGGTATCCAGCCCCACATATTCTACATAAGAATCAAGAATTAATGATGATGGTTCATAATTCCGACCAATGGATATATTAGATATCCACCATATCAAAATAGTTCAATGAATATATTTATCGGAATCCCATTAGCTCGCATACCAATTCTGATTCTGCCAGTCTCATATGATATATCACCTATACTATCCTTTAATCCTCGCGACGCAAAATGCAAATGTTTGCTTCGCAGGTTTATTTTATAGGCACCATCATTTTCATTATGAAGTCCCGACAAAAACTGTATGTGGCCTTCCTTTCTCAATTCATCAAGTTCTCTACAGATAGGCTTGATAATATTCCAAGCTTCTTCTTCTAATAGTTCTCTGGTCAATTCTTCTTCTCAATAATCAGGACCGACTATTATTGGTTAAGAAATTGTTAAACTAGATCTTATGATAAATATTAAAATGACTAGCGTTGCTATCATCATCATAATCATGATCCCGATCTTAAACTAGTACTCTAAATAGTATATTGATTGTACAGCATTTGGCGTCTTAAAGCAGTCAAGATATAAAAGAAAACCTTAGTGGACATGAAGACATCCGAAAAAGACGTTGAGATAATTTTGAAAACGCATGGCCTTTTTCAAGAGATTGTTCACATGTAGAGTTAAATCATTTGGAAACGAGAACTTCATCCCCTTTCAACTCAGTCCCTAATTTATAGGCATTAGTCACATCTTTTACAAAGAGTACGCTGTATGTTCTTCTTGTATATCAAAACTACGCATCATCTCCTCAATGATTTGGTTAACAATCGAACGAAAGGATGTGAGAGCGGCAATCGGAATTAGTAATTTATTAAAAATGAATGATACCAAAGAAGATGTTTTAAGGGTTTTTGGAAACTGGACGACTATAAGATGGAAGGATACGTGGATTATAACTATACCATTTAACATATGTTCCTAAATCGTCCTTAGTAAATAGTCACTCAGATTTAGACCAAATCTTTTTGTTCTAAAGTACAAGGTTAAATTATCCTTAGAATACTCAAAGGGTCAATAGTGCTTCAAAACAAGCAGATCCCGTTTGGCTGTATTCCATACCTCTTCTAGTATCATAAACTCGGGGGACGCTGTTGGAAGATACACGGGGATAAGAATATCCTTGTTCTTTTTGATGTAACCCTTCACCTTCCGGGATCTGTATTGGCGGAGGTGAAGATTTGTCCTTGAAAGGATAGCATTTTGGAAACTTTAGGTTAATCGTCTTTAGAAAGTCAAGGAATGTAATGATATCGAATTTATCGTACTGTTTGAAGAGTTGTTTTCCGTCTAGGCTTATGGCACTAAACAAACAGGAATATTTGTGAGAACCTGTTATTCTGACGGCAGGTCACTTGCCGTCTTCAATATATATGTTCCTTACCAAAGAATCATAAAAGAAAAAAAGATTCATCTAAAGAAATTGCGGTGAAACCTTTCTTTTTTTTGATATTGTGTACCTACAACAAGTAGCTGTTCTGTATTTTTTTGAAGTCCTCTTTCTATTCCCTTGTAGCGGTGTTTACATGAACCTTCCTCGGTACTTTCTGTTTAAAACCCCATTTTCTAACAATACGGTAAATGTGATTAGGATTGTATCGGACCCTGTCTTTTGTATAATTAACTATTCGACTTGTTTTGTACTCTAGCTTGCATTGCCCTCTTTTGAATTGGTCTTTATCCCGTGCTCTACCTCTACTGATATCTCTGGCCTTCTACCGACTTTAGGTTTATCTTTTAATCCTTCTATACCTTGCTATCATATCTTTTCAACCATTGACAGGCCCATCTCCTACTTCTATGAATCTCTCTGGATACCTGTGCTGCAACCTTACCAAGGTATACGACATTGAGTACAAGTAGCATTCTTTCTTTTACCTTTACATCCTTTTCTATTCGGTATGATCTTTCAAATAATGCCTAACCGGTAAGTGTCAAAGATTATACAGAATAATATTGTAATCTTCCTAGCTATAAACCTTGTTTCTTTACTTATGTTAATTGGTATAGATACTTTTATACCTCCCATAGTATCGTTTGTTCTTTTCATAATCGTAGCATTGATTACTTAGAAGAAGGATCCAGGATACAAGCGATTTGGAGTTGTGGACTATGTACCCCCTGAGGAAGATGTTGTCAATGGTGAAGACCTGGAGAATTATGTACCTCCATCTATCGAAAAATAATTCACCGTGTTCTTTTTTAGCGTCATTCAAAATAAGTTAATAAGCATACCAAAGTGAATAAAAGTGATGCCTACGAAGGGATATGCAACTATCGGGCTAAAACCATCTATATTAAACAAACTGCAGAGATCCACAGATGAGTATTACCCAGGAATGTTTCTTCCAAGTGCACTAATAATTATGATGAATGAAATCAAACGTGGTCATTATTCTGTTGAAATGCATAACCTGAAATTAGACTTTTCAGGAGTTTATACCTCGTTGACAATTAGGATGGATGTAAAAACCTGGTTAAAAGAAAATTATGAAATTCATAAAGAGGAATATATGAGAAAATATAAATTAAAAAATTTTACCCAATTCGCAGGAATTTTTATGATAAATGTATTTGAATCCAAAGCTAAGTCTAATAGATTCATTGTAAGATTGAAAGAAGCAGATTTTCTATGGCTTGAAGACGAATATGATAAACGCAAAGAAGAATATAAGATGCAATTTGGAACAATTGATTTTGATAAGTTTGCCGATTTGTTCATAAAAGAATTATTTGAAAAGCTAAACCAGGCCAAAAAAATTTTAACCATGGATTGAGATTCATTACCCCGGTATATGCTATATATGCTGAATATGCTGTTGTAATAAAGTAGCAATTATTATCATGGTTTTTTCTTATTTCTCGAACATATCTCAAAGTCTTTTGCTCGCGTTCTTGTATATCACATTCAATTTCTGGTTGAAACTTATTCTTTACTAACCAAGTTACAAGTCCACATACTCCTATGATTATCCCAATGGTTAAAGATTCAACTAACATCTTTTGTAAGAAATTTTCAATAATTTTTACTTTATTGGTATATATCTACACATATTTTAGTACTATCTATAAATATTATAAATATCATCGTTTAATGATATAATTTTTTGATCGATACGCACGGTGCGAAAATTTCAAGACTGCCAAATAAATAAATGAAAGAGCTTAATTATTGATGTCCATTGTTTCACCTCATTCCAAGCACCAATCCAATCACCAGAACGGAAACAATGAGAAAATTAATGAGTACGCGACAATGAGTTATAGTGTGAAATTTACAAACTCTGAGATCTCTGACATCCTTCGTAAGATTTCATTTCTACTCGAGTTGGATATGGATAATGATGATAACAAAACTAATTTAAATTTCAAAAATAGAGCATATATTAGAGCGGCTGATCAAATTGATAACCTTCCTCTAAGTATTTCATCTCTGTATGAAGAAAGAGGGATTAACGGATTATTACAAATTCCCTCTATTGGTAAAGCAATCTCCTCAAAAATAGAAGAATATATCAAAACAGGCAAGATTGAATATCACGAAATACTAAAATCGAAATACCCCATACAGTTAGATGATTTCGTAGGCTTAGAAGGAATAGGTCCGAAAACTTTGAGAGCAATAATTGACAGGTTACCCGTGAGAAATCTCAGTGATCTAGAAAGGGCTGCTAAAGAAGGAAAATTGAACGGGATCACAGGAATTTCTAAAAAAAGAGAAGAAAAAATACTCAAGAGAATTGAATTACATAACATCGGCAAAAAAAGGCATCTACTTGGAGATATTTATCCATTGGTAAAACAAATAGAAAAATATTTAACAAAAATGGAAAACGTTTCTACAGTAACAGCGGTAGGATCCTTTAGAAGAATGAAGGAAACCATAGGTGATATCGATTTTCTAGTAGTTTCAGACAATCCAGATAAAATAATTAATTCATTCGTAAATATGCCCGAAGTTAAAGAAATTCTAAGCAAAGGTGGTACTAAAGCATTTATTAAATTGAATAATGGATTAGATTCCGATTTATTGGTCGTTCCTAAAGAAAGTTATGGAGCAGCATTGCAATATTTTACTGGAAGTAAGGAACACGGAATAGCATTGCGAAGATTGGCACAATCAAAGGCACTCCGCTTAAATGAATGGGGATTATTTGATATTAAATCCGATCAAAAAATATCAGGCGAATCAGAAGAACAGTTGTACAATAAATTAGGGTTGGAATGGATCCCTCCAGAATTAAGGGAAAACGGTGGAGAAATTGAGATAGCAAAGAAAGGGTCAAAAGAATGGCAAGAAAAAATGAAAGGATTGCTAAATTATGGTGATATAAAAGGAGATCTACAAGTACATTCAAAAAATACAGACGGGAAAATGTCTATAGAAGAAATGGCATATTTTGCAATGATGAATTTTGGCCTTGACTATATCGCCATCACAGATCACACGAAAAGTCTAAAAATCGCTAGAGGATTAGATGAACAACAGCTACTAGACCAAGCACATAAGATCCAAGAATTTAATGATTCAATAAAAAACGGTACCTTCTTTGTGAATCTAAATAAATATAATGAAGAAAAACCGTTAGAAGGGAAAACGAGCAGCAACGAAAAGAAGAGGAGAAAAAGTAAAAGGAATTTGAGTGATTTTAGAATACTTTCTTCAGCGGAAGTAAACATCCTTAGCGATGGTTCATTAGACATTCCAAACAACATTTTGGATAAATTAGACATAGTAGGTGCTGCAATCCATACTAATTTTTCTCAACCAATAGAAGTACAAACAAATAGGTTAATTAAAGCAGCCCAAAATCCGAGTGTAGATATCATATTTCATCCAACAGGCAGAATCATCAATAAAAGAGATGGCTATCCTTTGAATATTCCGAAATTAATGACAATTGCAAACGAAACTAACACAATTCTAGAAATTGATTCTCACTATAACAGGCTAGACTTACGTGATGAATACATAAGAATAGCTATACAAGATGATGTTAAATTAGTTGTTGATTCGGATGCTCATCACCCCCTGCATTATGCATTTTTGGAATTTGGTATAGCACAAGCAAGAAGAGGTTGGGCAGGAAGAAATGATATACTAAATACGTTACCTGTACTAGAATTACTTAAAAATTTGAAATGATAAAATTACTCTCGAATTACATCAAAATGGTCTTCTCATAATTCTAACCAAATTTCCTGATCTATCAATCCCCGGTTCCATCATTGTAGATTGTAAATTCAAATAAGATCATTAACAAACAGATTCAATTTGCAATGTATGACAGGAACACCGAGGAGATAAAAAAACGCATAACAGAAGGTTGGAAACAGATTTTAAGATCGAACTTTAATAATCTTTCAGAAAAAATATTAGGTGGATCTCCACCCTCCGTGTTCGTTAGCAGCTACACATATCCAAAAGTAAAAGTAGGACCCCTATTTTCACCATTGCAAATCGATTCAGCAATACTAGATCACCCCGAAAAATGGGCAGGAAAATCTCTTGAAGATATAATAAGATACAAACTATCTCTAATTAGAGGCACACATTCAACACATGTAAAAACAAATTTGAATGCTGATCGTTATATTCAATCTCTTCAGGATTTAGCTATGGCAACTAGATCTACTGAAATAGAAGTTGTATTTGAGAGAAAACCCAAATTGAATTTGGAAGAAATCTCATCAAGGACGGCATCCGATTCAGACACTGTCCAATTCGGGATGGCATCAGAATTAGAGAGTTTGAAGCTACCCTCAGATATTTCTAGTGACAAGAAAATTGAAAAAGCATTTTATGATATTGATTTTAGAGCCATAGAAGCAATCAACTATTTATATGAAGAAGGAATTGAGATAAGTAAAATTAGTAAAATCCTAAGTTTAGGAATGATAGGAATTAAAAAAAATAGAAGACTCGTACCTACCAAATGGAGCATCTCTGCTATCGATCAAATAATTTCATCCGATCTAATCAAAAAAACTAGTACCTTTCAACCACTCGATCGGACTAGGATCTACAAGTACGCACACTTGGGAAATTATTATTCTGTTGTCTTAATCCCAGATGAATTATGGAGTTTTGAAATGCATGAAGCATGGATAGATAAAAAAGGAGATGCAAAGATAGAAACAGATTCTGAGGATTCACGTGGCCTGAACAACTATCCAAAAATAGGGGGATCTTATTTTGCTGCTAGACTAGCTGTTATAGAATTTTTGCACTACCAAAAAAGAATTGCATCGGTAATAGTCCTTAGGGAAATACATCCAGAATACATTCTTCCTGTTGGAGTCTGGCAAATAAGAGAGGGAATAAGAGAGGCTTTGAGAATGAACGGCACCGAATTTGAAAACATAGCCATGGCACTATCTTTCGCTTGTAATAACTTAACCATATCAAAAAATGAATGGATTGGAAATAGCCGTTTAGTCAAAGCAAGAAAGAGTCATGGTAGAATATCCGATTATTTCGGTACGTCATAAAAGGAATACGGCACTGTTAGAAATATAAGACATAGAATTATTGAACGCGGTTGTATACCAATCAAGAATTTTAGGAAATCCCAATAGCGCGAGAGTAGTAAATTTTTGGGAGACCCAGATCCATAGAGATTAATACTTTTTGTTAGTTCAAGAAATGAATTATAAAGGGACCTGAATGGATCTGCTTCACTACCTTGGCATTCCCCAGCTTGCCCTCGTTATATTTTAGATGATATTGCTACAGTCTTTTCGACTTTGATTTACAATTAGAAATATAGGTGATAGAGAAACGAGATTCTTAGTTTGCAATGGAAAATAATACTTGTCTAGCATTGTGGTTACTGATAGCACATTGCTTAAGTATTTAATAAACATGCCATGACTCCATAATATTCCAGTATGGTCATAATATTACAATGTGAAAAATGTAGACAAATTAGTAAGAAGAATTACTGTGAAGAGTGTAAAAAATCAATTGACTACTTTGAAGTTTTTGAATACAATAACGAGACAACCGTTCCTGAGACTAAGGAACCAAAAGAAAGAATAAAGGCATATACATGGAGTGATGTATTGAATTTTGTAAAGAATAAGTATTTTCAAGAAAATAGCGATCTAAATATTAATTGTGAGAAGGATTTTGCATATATAGAAAAGAAAGCACTTCGAGATGCTTCTGACATGAATTCTAAGATCGACAAGGTAGGATATAGAATATTTCTAAACAAAAACATTCCAACAGAATTAGGTGATTCATCGAGTACTGGAAAATTCATCACAGATATTACTTGAGAGGTGGATAAGATCCAAAATTGTTTAAAGCGTGATTAAAGGATAGAAGGTTTCTAAATAAATAATAGATAATAGTCAAAAAAAACTCGCTTTTATCACAAAAGGTTTCTAGTTTAATAAAAGTAACTCGAAACTAGAATGATAATTACTTTATCTGCGGAGTTTTATGATAGGAATTATGAAAGCTAAAACCAATAATCCACCAAAAAACCATGCCAAAGAATAACCAAATGATTTTACCATGATAGAGAATATAAATGGAACCCAAAAAGATCCAAGCAAAGATAATCCATTAACAAAACTAACAGCAAGGATTTCATATTCAGGCAAACCAAGTTTCTCCAAGACTAACCTCCTTGCCAATGCATATGGAATTACAAATCCTCCTGATGCAAAAATTCCAATTATAATTATTGAAGGTATCAAGAGATAAATATTAAGCAATGAAAAACAAATGATATTTGCTGAAATAATTATTCCACATATTAGCAACAATAATATATCATTATTGAAATTATTTTTTCGAGTTAATTTATCATAAATTTTACCAATAATAGGAGCAAATATAACATTCACTATCAAGGTTGATCCCCCAATTAGACCCGCGATTGAAGAGGTAATATCAAGTTCGACTTTAAGAAATAGGATGATGAAAGTAGAGACTAAATTCCAGGCTATTTGGAATCCAAGCAATGATAAGCCTACATAAATCATATTTTTACTCAACATGATAGATTTGAGGGCATCAAAATTAATTGTGAATTTAGACTTTTGATCTAGGGTTTTTTTGTTCAGATCAAAGAATTTAATAAAAATGAAAACTTTTTCCTGAAAAGAATAATTAGATAAATTATTGGAGCTGTCATGATTTTTTATCTGTAAAGCGTATAGCAAAAACAATCCAATGAGTATTCCCAATATTCCACTGATTACCAGACTTGTCCTCCAACCAATTACCTCTGAAATGATGATCCATCCAAATATCCCTATGATTCCACCTAATGAATGGGCGGAATTTAAAATTCCCACACCTAGCCCCTCTGATCCTTTACCCAAATATTTTGAAATGAGAATAACGCTCGGACCAAAGAAAAACGCCATCCCAACTCCTACTAGGAATCTTAGAAGTACCATCTGGTATAACTCTGAACTTAACCCTGAAAGAAGAGAAGATACAGATAACAACATTGTTCCAAAAAATATCATAAATTTTGCATCGTATTTTGCCGACAGTATTCCAGCTGGAATCTGAAATAGGCCGATCCCTATTAGAAATCCGGATGTTACCAATCCCAGCATTGAAACATCCTCTTTAAAATCACTCAAGATTAGATAAAAAATAGAAGAAATGTTAAACCAATTTACAGCGTATATGACCCTAGCAAGTATTATGGAGGTAACAGGAAGTGAAAATACTTGCTTGAAGGAAGACATACGCAAGTAAAACTAGGATTGACGTATTATTACTGTTCGGATCAACTGTCGATCAATAAAACCGCAAAGTTTCAAACCGAGATTCGGAAATAGACAAATATGGCAACTAGAACGCTTTTAAAAGATTGTATAGTCAATTTATCTTATTAATCATATCTCATATTCTGAAATTCCGAGTATAGTGTAATAGTCAGGTTTAGTCTTTTTAGAGTCAAACCTTTGATCCGCCCAGTCATGGTATATATAAAAAATTTTTAGTTACAGAATGAAAGGAAGCAACCAGTTATGTGGATAGTTTCTCATGATCCTTTATATGCAGTAATATGTCATACAATTCTGATATTATAATAGGTCGCCCATGAGAAGCTCAGAAGCTTCGTATGTGTTGGGATAAAAAGTAGAGAATCTAGTTCAACATTTTTTTAACAATATCATTTACCAATCAACTACTAAATTATTTCTTGAGTAAGTTAAAGTACATATACAATACAAATTAAATTATTGGTATGGAATGCCCCACATGTCAAAGCCAATTTCATTCTAACATGCGTAATACGCTTGTTGGAAAAAATAAGAGAAATGTTAGTATTTTTGTGTATTTTCAAATATGTCCGGAATGTGATGAACCTATCGTCGGTATCAAAGAAGCTACTAGGGGAGAAGTATATATGAACCCTAATAATATTGAGGATCTAGTCCTATTGAGAAAAGAACAAAGAAGATGAGCGCATTTATATAAAATACAAGAAAGAAATAGAGTTTACTGCTCATCTTAGGTAGAGATATCAATAAAACAGCATTCAATTCTATACATAGTAAAAATAGTAAAGATAAGAAAGAAACTGATCAAGAAATAATATTCTTAGACATCATAGTAAAACATGAATTGATTTATAACTGATTCATCGTTACCTATTTCGCCTATTTCCTTATTTTTAAGATCCGAATACGTACTGATTAAATCATGGTGAAAACAAAGGTTTAGATAATTTGAATCACTTTTCAATGAAGATAATGCTTCCTCCAAACTACCAGGCAGAACACCTATTCCAAGATCCTTCCTCCTCGAGTCGGACATTTTGTAAATGTCTTCACTAACAGGATTCCCTGGTTCAAATTTTCTATTTATTCCGTCCAACCCTGCTGCAACTATGGCAGAGAAAGCAAGATATGGATTGGCGGAAGGATCGGGGGCTCGGTACTCGATTCTTTTTGAGATTGAACTCTTTTTTTCGTTGACTGGGATTCTAACTACAGCAGATCTATTTCCCCTAGCCCATGCAATATAAACCGGTGCTTCAAATCCAGGTATAATCCTTTTATACGAATTAACGGTTGGTGTTACTATTGCAGATAATGATCTGGCATGATCCAAAATGCCACCTATGAAGTATCGCCCATTTTGACTCAATTCGGCGTAATCATCAGACTCATCATAAAATAAATTGGCATTCTTATTTGCTGATTTTGTCCATAAGCTTATGCTTACGTGCATACCTGATCCATTATCACTATTTTCATTGTTCAGAGGATCAAAAATTGGTTTTGGCATAAAATTTGCGATCTTGTTGTATTTTTTTGCCACATTTCTGACTACATCTTTATAGATCTGAACGTTGTCGGCGGATTGAGTCAAGTAATCATGCATAAAATTGATTTCAATTTGGCCGCTACTAGCCACTTCGTGATTCATATTTGTGACATTGATATCATAATATTGTTTCAATATATTAGCTACCTCGAACCTAAATTCAATCAAAGAGTCTTGAAAAGTAGGAACATCATACCCAGATTTTTTACGAATAGGATATTTCCCAATTCCATATTGTTCTGAAGATAGGATTGAAACATCTTTTGCACGATCTTGACCGGTTACATTATTACTTGCATGGTTATTCTTTTCCATATCAAATATTATTTGATCAAATACAAAGCATTCAACTTCAGCACCTATTTGACAAGCAATCTGACTCACTGCTAAGTGATCCTCAAGAGTTTGTGAAACGCTCCGTGGATCTTTTCGAGATCTACCTTGATCAAATCCATTGTAAACATCAGCAATCACAGTCATTATATCATAGCTTGACAAAGGGATTTTTCTTAATGTTTTTCTATCAGGAAACAGCATCATATCAGACTCATCTATAGTTGAAAACCCATTTACTGAAGAACCGTCCAACCCTATCCCTTTTCTAAAAACATCCTGAATCAACTCTTTATCGATTTGAATATATTTTGCGAGAAACTTGCCTATGAGATCAGTATATCTAATTTGCATAAAGTCTCGATCAGCAGATTCAGCAGTAATTCTCCCGGTCATAGTAGCATCATTCAAAAAACTTCTCCCTCAATAACCATAATACTTTATAGGATAAATAATTTTATCAAGTTTAGTTGCTCCAGGAGATAGAACAGACTAGTTTCACTGATTATTAGGAATAGAATAACCATAGTATTAATTAACTTGGAGTTATACCAAAGATAAATTAAAGGTTCTATAAGAAAAGCAATGTCCAATGGTGGCTATGGAGATAAATTATTATGCGAATATCAACAACCAAATGGATAACAACAACCATATAGAATCACCACGAGTAGTGGATCTTTGTCTTGAAATCAATCATCTTGTATAAATTAGGTTTTGCCGGGTCAGATTATTAATTTTACTCACTGGACCATTGACAAATGGAAGGTCATTTAGCGCAAATAGATGTTCATTTAGTAGAACCTATGGAAAAATACGTTCTCCTGTATACCGGTCAATGATGAAAATTGCCTTAGTAGGACAAGTTTTGGCTGCATCAAGTATGGTTTCAAAATCTTCCGCTGTTTCTGAAATTACTATCGCTTTTGGATTTATTCGTCTGTTCTTCTCCACTACAAAAACCTTTGGAGCAAGCGTTTCACAACTTCCGAATGCTAAGCAGAGTGATGGCTCGACAATTATGCGGTATCGACTTTCCAATAAAGAATCATTCTTTCCTAACGATGCAGCCTCATGTTCGGCATTTAATCTGCTTTCAAAATCTACCTCGACTTCATTTTCGTATTTTGCAGTCTGACTGTCCAAGTCATCTGAGATAGTATTTACTTGCCAATTATTTTGATTATAAAGCGAATTATCTTCACGATTTTGATCAGATCGGTCTAATTTTCTTGGACGCTCTCCACCAAGAGTTTCATCGTATTGTTGCCTTTTTCCTGGATCGGATAGAATTTCAAATGCGATATTAATATTCTTCATGATATCATCAGAAACTGTTGAATTCCTATCGGGATGATATCTCCTTGCCTGTCGTCTAAACGCATTTTTTATCTCCCGCTGATTGGCATATCGTGATATCTCCAGGACCTCGTAATAATTAGCATCACCCAACCAGTTTTTCTAAATCATATATCTTTTCAATTTTATATATACATACTTGATTGTTTTTACAGGTCTAGTCACTATGATCAACAAGTTTGATAAGAATTGTAAATAGAAATTAAGATTCAGATAGAATTTTCACAGAATGAAAGTCAAGTAATTATTTCAGGCCTAATAAATCCTCTATAAGTGACTTTTATTTTAGAATTTGTCATTTGAGACTTAAACGTATCTAATTTCTTCTGTATCCAGACAAATTCAATTTTCTTGATCTTAATTATATTATTACAAGCAATAGGATACTACATTAATGGAAACAGATTTAGACAATTATATTAAATCTGCACATAGGAGCAGATTACAATAATCATGATCATACTCGAACCCGCTCTGAAAGTTTATTATCATATTTCTTTAGGAAGGACTATTCAATTCTCCAGTTCATATTTAAACGATTCAGAATGAATTTTCAATAATTTAGGCTCTAAAGACAGGTAATACAGATGTCATTAATATGGTTGAATTATGTATTGATGAGGAGTCGGTATTGATCAATTTCAAACAATATTCAATCTGATTTTTAATCGCTTATCTCAAACAAAAGATTATTCAATACCAATTACTCATATATACATGAAATCGAACTATGGCAAAATACGGAAACTCCGGCAGGCATAGAAGGGGTATATTATCACGCGTCGTAGGATACATAATGATTGGTTTTATCATCCCATTTGTTTTGAAGAGGATTCAACATCGCATAATAAAAGAACAAATGTCAAGATGTAACCGGTGCAATAGAAAAATGGATATGATAAAAAAGAATGAATACTATTGTAAATATTGTAAGATCATTAGGATCGATGATGGAGACATATAACTAGTAGGTGCAGACATATTTTGTGCTTTACTTATTACCAATGTATCATATAAAGTCCCGAGTTAAGTACTTCCTAGTTTTTTCAATTCCTTTTGATCTTGATTATCAACAAGATGCCATGACTCTCGTATTAGGTAAATAAAAGGATAAGATCAAAATGTCAAATATAAGAAAGAAAAATAATAAATAAGAATTAGCGTCGTCTTTATTTCTACGACATCGATTTTGTTGTTCGAGATTTTAAATCATAATTTACGTTGAACATCGTTATTATATCGCGGAAGTTTTCATTTGGTGAAAACCTACAGAGTGTGATCCAGTTTCCACGAAGTCGCATTTTGATTTCACATATGCCACTTAAAGGAGGTGGAACAGATTCCACATCAAACCGCCGTCTTAATTTTTCTTCTATTCTAGTCCTTATTGGATCATCAGCCAGGATCAAAATTTTTTGCATGTTTATATTTCAGAAATTGTCAACGATAGAACAAGTCATAGAGCGACATAAAAGAATTCTTGTCCGAGTATCTTTGAAATGCTGGAACACTATGGTGTCGGATTCTAAGCGAGGGGAGCAATTATGTAACATGAATCAATTCTCTATAAATAATTTCCTAAGATAAACAAAAGAAGTAGAACAGACATTGTTAATTAATTCTTAAGGAATCAGCCAAAGAGATAATATCCATGATGTTTTGCGATTTTTCTATTTCCCCAACTGTATAGCCTACTACAAACGCATTTGAATTATCAACAAATAAAATTTGTGTTTGTGAGTACGGATCGCTTGTAGATGTAACATTATATTTTAACCCGCTCATATTACCGATTGAAATAGGAAGATTATTTGACAATGTGATTGTAGGATCCGTCAGTAATGAAACCCTCGTTAATTTGGTATATTTTTCAATGGGCACAGGGAAAGGAAGTAATTCGGACAATATTAAGAATGAAAATCCATCCACGGATTCTGGGGGTGACAAAACTAAAGGTCCAACAAGTTTAGGATCTTGATGCGACCCACTATCAATGTCATCCTTATCTCCTAGTATTGCATCAACATATTCTATAGTAGTCACCTTCCAATCCGATGGATAATGAAAAGTAATTCCTTTACGCGGGTCCTAAAATGTGGTTTTTGTTACATTTGATTGTCCCAAGACTATCGGAAAAATAAAAAGCAAAGAAATAAAAAACAAGGATAAAGGGATTATTACGATTTTTTCGGCAAGACATGTTACCTAAAGTCAGGTATTACTTATTCTTTTTATACCTATTGTGACCACTTATCCTAATATGATTTTTCCCTGTTGTTTTGATATGCAAATTGATTCAACCGGGTTTGGTCAGGCTTTGGTTTATAGTTCTTTATTGTAAAACGAAAATAATCGTCTAATCCTTCAGTTTTGTCCTGTATGCACAGCATCATCACCTCAATCAGGCTTTTCTTCTAAGGAGAATGAATGTTGTAATCAATGTTCAAGAACTTAAGCTGTGGATATCAGGTTCCGACTTCTGTTGAGACTGGATGTTTTCTATACCTATTTGCCAGCACAGAGTAAACCTTTCTGCAATGGGCATAGTTTTTCCTTAGATATAGTACTGCGAGAATGGGTTCTTACAAGATAATCCTAGAAGGTACAAGTACAGACCATAATCAATGTACTTTGAAGGTGTTCCATTTCTTTTAGCATGTACAACAAGAGAGATAGGGTATATTTAGCTACGAGATTTTCTTTAAGTTAACAGTAATGTAAACATACAGATACTCAGTTGATGTAAACTGATTGTGCATCCTTCCTGATACGGCTCTACCTGAATCATGTTATCTTAGAAATGTGGAATTGTTTGTTATTTGTCTGTTCGTGCATCCATAATCAGTTAGCGAATCTTCATTAGATTTATTTTAGGAGCCGTCCTCCAAATCAAGATGATCCTAGCACGATAGAGTCATTGGCTCGTCGTATATCATGCTATACAGATGTTTCTTCCACCGCGGTAAGCAAAATGAATAGCGAAGAATTCCTTATACTGACAATAAAGTATAATGGTTATCCAAAGATCATCCTAAACAAGCACCGTTAGTTTTCAGTTTATATGGTGTAATCTAGTTTTTGACCCTCTGTAAACAAATACCATTTAGATCTTGAAAGAAATAGCCATTCATTAAATGTATAAATCATATAGATGAAATAAGGCGGTTTGAACCGTCTAAATCAAGTAAATAGAAACTGCTTATATTGTTCATATATTCTATTCAACATACTTTCAATAAAAAAAGACAGTCAATTCGTGATATTGCATAAACTTTATATATAACGGTGTTCCGAATTATGGTAACAAAACATAGGTGAATCTATATAAAAATATCTTACCCACGAATCATTGTTTAACAATTAGTCCTTTAAACCCGAATACATTTGTTATTATGTACGCTTAATATGGTTTGCATGTCAAAATAATTCACTATTAATAGTAGTTTAAATCATATAGCAGATTAGTATGACATCAAAAGATGACGACACCAAGTCGTCAAAAACCGCTACATTGAAGGTAGCAGAAGCAGAACAAAGAGATGTAGGACGAAAAATAGCTCGGGTAGATCCCGATGTTGCAGAGTCGTTAAACATTGTTAGCGGTGATGCATTAGAAGTATCATCTATTGGTAGAAAGACCACCGTCTTAAGCTGGCCAGCAAAGGAGAGTGACAGAGGTAAGGGGCTGCTCCGTATGGACGGGTTCATACGAAGTAGGCTGGATGTTGGCATCAATGACTTGGTTGAAATCAAAGTGGTAGAATCAAAAACCGCAAAAGACATTACATTTGCCCCTACTGAACCCCTACGAATAGTGGGTGTGGAAGAATATCTTGCAGAATACCTAAATGGAACTTTGATGACTAAAGGTGATACAGTCCCCATCAGTGTAATGGGTAGAAGAATAGATTTGGTTGTGATCTCTACACACCCATCAGGTCCAGTCATAATTAGTGATACAACGGATGTACTAGTATCGGAAGAGTCCTCAAAGGCTGTTCAGATCTCCAAAGAAGGTACGGCTTCATCAATTACTTATGAGGATATAGGCGGCCTAGGGGATGCAGTAGCAAGGGTTAGAGAAATGATAGAGCTTCCTCTAAGACATCCAGAATTGTTTAAGAGATTAGGTGTAGAGGCACCAAAGGGGGTTTTATTACACGGTCCGCCAGGAACAGGGAAGACATTATTGGCAAAAGCCGTAGCAAACGAAACAAATTCCAATTTCTTCACAATTGGAGGACCAGAAATAATGAGCAAGTACCATGGGGAATCAGAAGAAAGACTCCGCAATGTATTTCAAGAGGCTGAAAAGAATGCGCCTTCTATAATATTTATCGACGAAATTGACTCAATAGCACCAAAACGAGAAGAAGTAACAGGAGAAGTTGAAAGGCGGATTGTGGCTCAACTATTGTCTGTAATGGATGGGATGAAATCAAGGGGTAAAGTAGTTGTAATAGCTGCTACAAACAGAGTAGATGCCATCGATCCTGCATTAAGAAGGCCAGGCCGATTTGATAGGGAAATAGAAATTGGAGTTCCCAATAGGGATGGACGATTGGAGGTATTACAAATACACACAAGAGGAATGCCACTTGATAAGGATGTTGATTTACAAAGACTAGCTGATATTTCCCATGGTTTTGTTGGAGCTGATCTTCAAGCACTTGCTAAAGAGGCAGCCATGCGTGCACTTAGAAGGGTTCTCCCCGAAATCAATCTCTCTGGTGAAAGCATATCAGTCGATATTTTAAGAAAGATTATAGTCAGAATGCAGGATTTTATGGATGTAATTAAGGAGACAGAACCCTCTGCCATGAGAGAGGTGTTTGTCGAAGTACCAGATATAAAATGGGAGGATATAGGTGGACTTTCCACTATAAAACAGGAGCTTCAAGAAGCTGTTGAATGGCCACTAAAATACTTGGGAGTTTTTACCTATGCAGATGCCACCCCTCCAAAAGGAATTTTATTATACGGTCCCCCAGGCACGGGCAAAACATTAATGGCAAAAGCAGCAGCAAATGAAAGTGAAGCAAATTTCATCAGTATTAAGGGACCTGAACTACTTAGTAAGTGGGTAGGAGAATCAGAAAAAGGAGTAAGAGAGATATTTAGAAAAGCTAGACAAGCGGCTCCATGTATAATTTTCTTTGACGAACTAGATGCTATAGCTCCAACTAGGGGTGATCATGGAGATTCGCATGTAACAGAGAGAGTAATAAGTCAATTTCTGACCGAGATGGACGGCCTCGAAATCCTAACAAATGTTGTAGTGATTGGTGCCACCAATAGGCCCGACATAATAGACCCAGCATTATTGAGACCAGGGAGATTTGATAGAATCCTATATGTACCTCCACCTGACCGTGAATCCAGGCTTCAAATTATCAAGATCCATACAAAAAAGAAGCCATTAGATCAAGATGTCAATATTGAAGTTTTAGCTGATAAAACGGATGGATATACAGGAGCTGATATTGCTTCATTATCGTCTGCAGCAGTTATGTTAGCAATAAGAGAACATATAACAAAATATCCAGATTCCAAGGAGGCAGAGAAACAAACAAAGGATTTGAAAATAAGTATGCAACATTTTGAAGATGCCATGAAAAAAATAAGACCTTTGTCAAGGCAAGAAATAGATATGTATAAGAACGTGGCAAACAAATTTGGAAAAGTGGAATAATAATCCACTGAATTTAAAAAAGAACACTTCTTCCCTATTTGTAATACTGATATCGCTGGACCGAATAAACCTTGATCATGATAGAATATTAAATATGAATTAAAAAGTTATTGTTCATGACCTCAACCCTTTCTATGGGCAAACCCGATCGGGGTTTTAGAAAAAGGACATCACTCTAAATAAAAGCATAGGAAAGCTAAAACACTAGAATTACGTAATGAATCCATTGTACAATAGCAATGATTCCACATCAATTTAAGTAGATTGCAAAGAATCTGTCAAATTCTATCGAAAGCGATATCCAGTGATCTCGGTAACTTGAGGCAGTATTTAGTAATCAAAAGTTTCTATGATTTAGCTTACTTGATCCACGAGACGATCCGACCAGATAATATCTTAGACTCCTCATATATCAGAAAAAGTATTTTAATTATAATCCCCGTATCCTTCTATCTTATAATTTGTCCAGTTTTCAAAAACCCTTAAAACATCTTCTTTGGTATCGTTCGTTTTTAATAAATTACTAATTCCGATTGCCGCTCTCACATCCTTTCGTTCGATTGTTATCAACATCATTCCTATTGTCTCACAAATTTCCTCAGGCAATTTCTTGATCAAACAAAATTTTACTACTTTGATGAATTCGTCATCACTGTACTCTCTCAAATAATATTCTTGAAATCTAGATCTTACGGGTTTTGACAAATTTGTTATACTATTTGAGGTTGCAAAAATCTTAACATTTTCGATTTTAAAATCATATTTAATTTCTTTTAATTTTTTCACAATCTTCCCATTGTTTAATAAACCTAATAGCGAACTCAAATCATTCCTCTTTAATTTGTCTATTTCATCTATAATAATCAACTTGGCATTTCTATTATAAAATAACTCCTCTATTAGTCCAGCGCTGGTTGTGTTGGAGGCATCATAATAGAAAACGTCATTACATTTTTCTTGTATTGTTGACATGACTAACGTTTTAGACGTTGCTGGAGGGCCCACCAATAATATATTAATTTGTTCCTCGGATATTAGTGCCCTAAATATGTTTTCTTTCATACCGTCTAAACCGTATATATTTGAAAAGAATTGAACTGCCTGATCCTGGGTACTCATGTTGCTATATCTATCTTTAATAAGATTTTGTTTACTGAATCTAAAATGATTAAATTTGTCCTTTAGATCGATCATAGATATAACGATATATCCAATGTTCCGAACTTAACTTTTGCCATTTTATAAATACAGATATTCATTTCACCATTCTAACAAGATAATCTAGAACCCCTGGGGGATGTTCCTTTAGAATATTTATTTAATGACCCTTTTCTCTCCAGATTACTCTGGATATGGAAATTCAAGGAACCTCGCAGTCTCTTTGCCAACCTGTGCCCCAAAAAAATGACTTACAAGGTATAAAGATAACCTTATGCCTGAAGCAACCCATGCAGAAGTAAATATAGTTCCATCGGCTGTAAAAATCACATCTTTTTGTATTTGTGCTTTGGGTGCAGAGTCACGTAGAAAATTAAATGTTCTCCAATGAGTAGTGGCCTTTTTTCCATCCAAAAGCCCCGCCTTTCCAATTAGACTAGAACCAGTACATACTGATGCGGTCAAAGTGGATTTTATAGATAGTTTTGATATCTTTTGGAGCAATACAAGGTTATTTACCTCTCTACGTGTACCCCATCCGCCGGGTATGATGAATAAATCTAAATTTGGACAATCATCGAAAGTAAAATTTGGAATTAGCTTTAATCCACCTATTGCAATAACAGGTGTTTTTGTTTCCGATAATAACACAACTTGAAATGGCGATGGGGTTTCATATCTTTTGTTTTCATCAAGACGCGTCATCGAAAAAACTTCAAATGGACCAGCAACATCCAAAACTTCTACGTCATTAAATATCAAAATACCTACAGTCTTTGTATTAGAAGTTTTTTTTTCCGTTGTAGATAACATATCTAAATACATAATAACGTAACCTTTATTTTTCACTATAGATTCAAGATTTCAATTAATTAACAGGTTTTAGACATACACCCATTATTAGGATATGGCACAGGTCACGAGGTCGGTGTTTATACTTGCATATGTTATTATACCAAGCAATTTCCAAAATTTTGCTTTTTATAATGAAGTCTGGTCGGTTTCATACAGACAAACGATTATTTATTTATACAATATGTGCGAACTATTATTATGAAAGTCCAAGCCTTTGCTGCAACTAAACCGGGATCGAAATTAAAGCCTTTTGAATACGAACTAGGAACACTCAAACCTGATGAAGTCGACATAGATATAGAGTATTGCGGAATATGCCGTAGCGATTTACACATGCTCAAGAATGAATGGGGGATCACAAAATATCCTTTTGTCCCAGGACATGAAATCGTTGGAAAAATTTCAGCCGTTGGAAAAATGGTAACTCATGTAAAAACAGGTCAACGAGTTGGAGTTGGATGGAGATCTAGATCATGTCAGACATGTGAACAATGTTTGAGTGGTTATCATAACCGATGTTTAACTGGAGAAGATGTAATTGTGGGGAGACATGGCGGATTTGGAAACAAGGTCCGCTGTCAAGCCTTATGGGCTTTTCCACTCCCAGATAAGATGGACTTTAAAACAGCGGGTCCACTCTTTTGTGGTGGTATTACAGTATTTAGCCCCATCGTTCTAAATGGGATAAAGGCTACAGATCACGTCGCAGTGGTAGGAATAGGAGGGCTTGGTCATATGGCGCTCCTTTTTCTTAAGGCATGGGGATGTGAAGTTACATCTTTCTCTACTAATCCTAAAAAAGAGAAAGAAGCCAGGAAATTTGGGGCACATCATTTTATAAATTCAAATAATTTGGATAATTTGAACTCATTAGCAAATAAATTTAAGATGATTCTCGTAACTGCAAATGTCGAGATAGATTGGGATGCTTATATCAATACTCTTGCCCCTGGTGGAAGATTGCATATAGTTGGAGCCGTCCCTCAGGTAAAGGCTACGATGGCTCCATTGATTTCTCATGAAAGATCAATAGGAGCTTCTCCTACAGGAGGTCCTGCGGTTATCTTGAATATGCTCGATTTTTGTGCACGACATCAGATCGGGCCACTTGTTGAGGAATACCCATTATCCACAGTTAATGAAGCCCTTGAACATCTAGAGGCAGGGAAAGCAAGATATCGTATAATATTAAGGAATGATCTGACCTAGTCAATTATAGAAGAATCTGATTTTTATTAAGGTAGAGGTATTCTATCCCCCAACCATAATTTAATCACTTTCTTACTTTTTAGTATAATCCTTTAAATAATAACAGATAAAAAAATAGCAAGTCTTACAATTTGGTGTTAATTAATTTGATTCCTTCACAAAATTTCCAAGATTTTGTTTCATTAAAGATTGATAGGATTAGATTTTCTTTTTCGTTGACCATAGTTTTTTTATAATGATGTTATTATGAAGTTCTTAATTGCCTTTTGATGGTAAGGTCAGAATAAACTTAGAACCCTCTATCTTGTTATTTCTATCGTAACAATTTTCAGCCCATATCTTTCCCCTGTGTGCCTCTATTATTTTTTTTGAAATGTACAATCCCAATCCGGTTCCTTTCCGTGATCTTGATACAAACTTGGTGAATAGATTAGGTAGAATTTCTGGATTTATCCCTCTACCCGTATCGCTAATGGTCAATAGAATCTCACGAGTTGTCAAGTTCTCATTTAACTTCAGAGTGATTGTTCCCTTTTCTGTAAATTCAACTGCATTTTCTAAGATGTTAACGATAACCTGAATAATTCGTGTTCTATCCGCAAATACATCTCCGAAATTTCTCTTGCTTTTAGAATTAGTATTATTGTATTCATTAAGTGGAGAATCGTACTTGATTTCTAACTGAGTTTTATTTAAGAGATTAATATTATTATTGTATTCTCTTACAATTTCTATTACAAGTTTTTCTAAATTAAAATTTTCTTTATTCAGTATTAATAATTCATTTTCTAGCTGGGTAACATCCAATACTTTATCAATCAATCGCGCAAGTCTCTTTGTGCTCTGATTTATAGTAACTATAAAGTTACCATAGCTTTCGATTTTTCCTTTGGTATTCATCAAGATATCTGAATATCCCAACAATGCTTGCACCGGATTTCTAAGTTCATGTGCAGCAATATTAATAAATTCTTTTTGTAGTCTGTCTTGTACTTTTAATTTATCGTATAGTTCAGATTGATTCCAAAGCGCTTCAAATATAGACGCATATGATTTAGAAACCCTGTGACTATTTGAATAGGATGAAAGTCCAATAGACTCAATCATATCAATCGAAGATATGTTTTTTGATTCGATTATCAGTGATTTATTCTTATCAATAATTAAGAATCCTATCTCAGTAAATAACTTGCTGTTTAGAATTTTCAATTTGAAATTCTCAACACCCTCGAATTGAAATTCCAATGGGATCTCATCAGACTTTGAACTGTCCGGAATCTTTCCATTAAATTTATCAAATATTGTCAAAATCTTGTGCTGCAATTCATTATCGAGTTCCTCTACGATAAGGATTTTGATATTTACATTCTTTTTTGATAGAGAGATATTCTTGATAAACTCCATCATTCCCGATTCGACCTGCCTTAAAAATGAATTAAAATTTGGAAGAATACCTAAAATTTCATATCTAGCGGATGATATCAATGTACGAACTAATCTCACTGACTCCTCAGGATCATCGATGGTTTCTATAAATGATAATTCAGTCTCCTCTTCTAGTGATTTTATGACTCTTTCTGGATCCTTGCTACTCTTCCACAGCTCTTCAAATACGTTTTTGAAATGATCTAAATAAGAGGGGTCATTACTATACAGAATACTATCACTAGGATCGTTTTTTTCTGTTCTCTTAACGGCTATAATAAGATCCGAATTAGTGACAGTGTAATCAATAGAAGACATATCTTTGATATGTCTAATTTGTATTCCTAAATTTAGTAATTCTTTTACTATCTCTAAATTGTCTCTAGTGATCTCAACAAGAATTCTTGTTAGTTTATGCGCATTTATCCTCTCATGTGTTAACACCTTTGTTATGGATTCTATAAAATAATTTTTGTTAATCCTTAAACCGTCAATAGATGTACAAACATTAATTTCAGAAGAATTCCGTACTACCCGCCCAAACTCAGTTTCTATTAAAGAATCACTAGATTCTGTGATTAGTCTTGTTTCATAAGATTTGATCCCTTCTTTTAATTCTTTAATCTTCTTTTGGGCAACTGTAGCATTTTTCCATAAAGTATCAAAAATAAATTGTCCCTGAGCAACAACTTCGTCTACATTGCTGTAGATTACTTCGGTTAATGGGTGTGCTTCTTGAAGGACGGTAGTAGCCATGTACTCAGCTTCATTTATAGCGATTCCCCCTTTAAGACCATCCATGTGTCTTAATTCAGTAACAGTTTTCACCAATTCCTCGCAATATTGTAGATTCTCTTTTGTAATTTCGGTTATGCACCTAATTTTTCCTCCCCTTTTTAGAATATCCTCGTACCCATTGTAGTATTGTGGGATTTCAATTACGATTGAAGGAGCTCTATGATCAAATGTAATATCCATCTTATGTTTAACATTTTTCATAAATTCTACGCCTTTTCCTACCGCATTCTCAGCTCCATACAATATCTGTGTATTCTTATGCAGATGAAGACCATGATGAGGTAATGATTTTTCATCATATGTACCTGAAGCCATGGGTATACGAAAAATTAGTATGGACGCCTATAAAACCTATTTGTATAACATAAAAATATGTCAAGATTTTCGAAAAACCAGGCATTAAAGAAATATAACACATTCACCCACGTATACATGATTTTTTGTAAATGAGTATGACAATAGACTCCATTTGGTTGACTTCACATCTAGACGATGAAAATTTGATAATAATTGATTCCAGAGGAATTATGCCCTTTGGAATCAGCCATATTAAGAATGCTATCCCAATGGGTGTGGAAAATATGATATCAATCGATGAAAATGGGTCTTATATGGTAATTGCGCCCCAAGTGGCTGAACAAATATTTACTGACATGGGTATTGACGGCACCAAAGTGGTTGTCATATATGGCGAATACCCAGATCCTTCACTCGCAAGAATAGTTTGGACACTTATCTATTTTGGTCACAAGAATGTAAAGATTCTAGACATTGGTTTTGAAAACTGGTTACAAAGTGGATATCCCGTTACAAAAGACTTTAAATCCAAGAGTGCAGGGACAAAATCAGACAGAGGATTTGTGGCTCGTATTCAAGCGGCTGAGAAAGCTGACGCACAGTTCATTAATGAAGTGAAAGACAAGCCTGAAACTATTATTATAGATACACGCACCCCCCAAGAGCATTTCCAAGCGAGAATTCCAGGATCAATCCTGCACAATTATGAAGAGGGGATAGGAGAAACGGGAAAAATGATCAAAGATGTTGAAATGTTAAAACAAGATTTCGAAAAAATAGGCATTACCCAGGACAAACAAATAATATGCTATTGTCATTCTGGAATTCGAGCTGCACATACCTATTTGCAACTAAAACAAGCAGGTTTTGTCAATGTAAGACTGTATGATGGTTCTATTATAGATTGGGCCAAGCGTAAATATCCTTTAAGATAAAAATGATCATAGATTTTGCACTGGATCTTGAAAATTGGGATGTCTTTTGATACTCACAAAAGTAATCAAACAAGTAATGACTTGAAAATATCTTGACTGATTAATAAATAGGGAATTAAGGATTTATGCTCTGTTCAATTAACGATAAACCTATAGCTTGAAGGCATTCTATTTCTTTTGTGATTACCAGAAACAGAACACCTTCAAAGTATGTATACTATAGTTTGTATTTGTATTTTTCAGGTTTATCACTAAGGAAAGCCTCTGGAAGATTATCTCAGTTGTATACTCGAAATCACGCTTCCATCTGAACTGGATTCAAAAGTACCAGCCATAAAAGTTGAAGTCAACTAGAAGAAAAGTTCCAGAGTATATTGTAAACGAGACTGTGTTAAAGGTAGGGTCAGAGTACATCTGGCTCTGAATTGCAACAGAGCCTGAAAACAGGCAAATTCTCGCTTTTTGTAAAAATATCCAAAGAGAAACAGGTTTGTTGCTGAGAGATTCCTTGTTAGTCTAGTTAAGATTCATGGAAAGCTTCCAGTTTCAGCAGATGGCGGTACGTGATACCCAATGGCTTGTGGATTCTTAAATCTAAACATCATCTTCATTCCCTTTAGAGAAAAGGCTTATCGAAAGGACTATGCAGTACATCAAAGACAGGAGCGAATGTTTTGATGACTATATTCCATGTAGACTGGAAAATTGCAAACTAAAACATGTACGGAATTGGCTGCGGTTTTTTGTGGACTATCATAATAGAGAGATAAAGCCTGTTAAATGAATAGAGCCAGGATTTACGATTGCCTGAAATCTATTATTTGTTTGTTTTTTTAGTGAATTCAAAGATTTATACGGACATGGATTTGCTATCGATTTAAATAATTATTTGGTCAATAAATGTATTATATGTTTTTGGCGAGTAGATGGGTTTCTATAACTTGGTCTCAATAATCGATTTTGCCTTTTCAAATATTTGAATCCACATGGGCCACGTTAAAGTCCCAGTATTGGTATTTCTCCGGCTTGGATGATATGAAACGATCAGAGTCTTAGTAGAATCTATTTGGTAAACACTATTATGTTTGAAATTCAATCCCCTTATATCAATCAATTTGCAATATGTATCAAAAGCCATTTTGCCTAAAGTTATTACTACTGCAACACTACTTTTTAACAGATTTAACTCGCTTCTTAAAAACAGTGAACAATTAGAAATTTCAGAATTAGTGGGTTTGTTCATCGGAGGAGCGCATTTCACTATAGAGGTAACGTATGCGTCTGATAGGAGCAACCCATCATCAATCGATACGCTGTTAGGGTTATTAGCAAACCCAGTTTCAAACATTGCTTTCATCAGCCATTCCCCGGAGCTATCTCCTGTAAACATCCTTCCAGTTCTGTTACCACCATTGGCTGCAGGTGCTAAGCCAATTATCAATAATCTCGCTTTAGGATCACCGAAGGACGGGACAGGTTTTGCCCAATAAGTATGGAATCTATATCTTTGCGGCCTATTGTCCCCAACTTTTCGAATATGTTTCAGGAGACGAGGACACAGACTGCAAGCAGTGATTTGTTCATTAACTTTATCCAATGACAAATATTGTTCATCAGTCTTCCCTTTTTTCATTTTAGTAAGAAATAATATTCGATATAGTTCTTTATTATTGATTTGAGTATAGACTCTTTTTGTAATGTATCTACAATTATGATGCTAACATATCTTATTATCACCTGATAATCAAATCAACCGGCATTGACGTAAATTATTTATTGACAAATTTGGCATAAGATGAAAATTCAGTTGGGATATTGTAATTTGGATCCGATTTTCAATTTGGATTTCTCGTATATCCAAATGTAAGTGAAACTAAAAATCAGAGTATAAACAGAAGTGTTAAATATCAAAATTTATTATACCTAGTATGCACCCACTAATTGAATTCCAATACTGGACAGTTACTGAATTTGTAAGACAGTTGATTGAAGGCAATGTGATTTCCACAATTGGAGATAAGGACGTAGATGATTTGGATAAGAAAGTACTACAGTGGATAGAACGAAGCTATGAAAAAGACTTTGATGTACATGAAGATGGAAAGTTACAAGATCTTACTAAGGAAATATTCGATCAAATTGTTTTTCTTAGACTTACAGGATTATTATCAGGAATTTTGTCCATACACAAGTTTGGCAAATCTTAATTCCTAAATCTTTTTAGAATAGTATCACTGAGTATCTAGGTTCGTATCAAAAATCAAATCTAAATTCGAAGTATAAAATTTAACATCCTTTGAAACTCTCAAAAATAAGAGTGAGAAGAAGAGTAGTGTATGTTTATGTGAAAATTAATTATTGGAAGGGAGCACAGTAGATCAGGAGGCTTGCTGCAATACTTTGTTAAATCCTAGTAATTAAAAAAAGTATACGATGTTATGGGAACATATTCGGGATTGAGATGGTCTTCTTCTTGATTTCCATCTGGATTATCATCAAGGGTCTGAGCATAAATAACCATAGTCAAGATTTTGTCTTTTGTGTTTAAAGTATCTGGAAGTTGAAATTCTAAGTCAATATTATTCTTACTCAAATCCCACTTTTTTGCTTCTATTATCTTGTAGGAATCATCCTTTTTTTCCTGAATATATTGCAAGTCTGATGGTAAGGGTTTAGATATCATTAATTTAAGATCTCCAAAATCGTAACTATTCTTGTCTCTATTTTTTTCATAATTCAATTTGGTTGGAAACTCGTCTAAGAAGAATGAAACATGATTTATGACAAAATTAAATTTATTTTGATCATTGAGTTTAGCTTCCAATACTATATCTTCATTATTCTTTAGGATTTTAAGATCGGAGTTTAGATAGTGATTTTCAAAATTCTGTACCATGACAAAATAATATTCATTAAATGCGATACCAATGCTCACGTGGGTATGAAACTTGTTTAAAATATTATTCTTGTGTCCATTGTTACAACAAGCCTCATCATTATTCATCATCGAGTGTTCCAAATCATTAATTGCTTTGTATTGATCAATGACCGGACAGTAAAACCGCTTGAAATCATAACATAAATCAGATGCTTTATAGTAATTTTGGCCATCGTTTGAAAGCACATAACTTATTTGACCTACGTTTTGCTGAACGTAGCCGGTACCGTTATATAGCGAATACAGCATGTAGGGTTTAAACCCATCAATGGTCATGTGAGATATAGTCTTTGTTTGTAACAACTCATTTGCGTGAATTTGGGCAGCTGAGTTATTACTTTGTAATAACGGGGAAAGACCATGATTTTCCCGATCCTCATTTATCTTTGATAGAGCAAAATTC
Organism: Candidatus Nitrosocosmicus sp.; assembly: GCA_041747305.1. GTDB lineage: Archaea > Thermoproteota > Nitrososphaeria > Nitrososphaerales > Nitrososphaeraceae > Nitrosocosmicus. Next base: position 25,325 of record JBGTFK010000085.1, on the reverse strand, counting down.
TTTAATGCCTGCATAGTGCCTGAGGAATCATTATGGATAATCGTAGAGATGAGATTTGATGCGTTTGATAAAGATACATTAGGAATAAGTAAAGAAAAAATCAAAATGGAACCAACTAAAAATGGTTGGTATTTACTAAACATATACAATGACTTTTCATAAAAATGAATAATTATATTTTTTGTATTAATCATGCAGTAAAATCTTCCTATTTTTCCTCTATTTCGATCATGTTTACTAGTTGTTTATTTATTTTGTCGGATGGGAAATAATGCCTACTCATCTGCAGATTTATTCGATAAGTTGTTCACAGTTTGAATTTTCCTAAATTCAAAAATTTTCTTTAAATTTTTTTCCACATATCCTTCCATTAATTTTCCTAAAAAGAAAATGGATAATTCGAATTCAATCTTGTCTGTAACAACTGTTCGATTTTTTCCAATTTCTGAAAAGAGGTGTATATGTTTCCATTTTTTAAATGGCCCTTTTACCATTTCATCTATATACATATGTTTAGGTATATCAACCAAAGATATTTTTGAAATCCATTTGCTGTTATAAAGGACTAACCTCCCTGATATAGTCATTCTTAGACCTTCGACAATTCGTTTATCTGAGGTTTCAATAATTTTTAATTTCAGTTTGGGTGGCGTGACTATTTCTAAATGCTTGATATCAGTATAAAATTTCCAAACGTCATCTATGCTACAATTGACCTTGAATGATTGTTCAAAAGATTTCAATTCAATGCATCACCAGATAAGTCAATTTTTAAGCTTTTCTAGAATGAGAAATTCATTTCCATCGATATCTTTAAACATCGCATGAATTCCTAGGATAGATTTTAAAGGCTTACGAGAAAAAGTAACTCCATTTGCTTTTAGATTGTTAAATGTACTATCAATATCATTGGTGCTAAAAACTATCACAGGCATTGGTTTTAGATCTTTACTGGATATTAGTAATTTTGGATACAAATTAATTGAGGAATTCGATGTTCTGGGGGCGATCTCCACCCATCTGAAGTTTGATTCTAACTCCAAATCACATATAACTTCAAAGCCTACCTTTTCGACCCAAATGGTCAATGATTCCTGTTGATCTTTTACAAATACAGAGGTTGAAACAATTCCAGTTATCAGCATTTATCTAATTAATTCCCATTCATCCCGCTTTCCTTTTAATGTTTTATGATGCATTGAAATGAGAAACCAATTATTTAGATATTTATGAGATCTATTGTTCTAATTTCATATCCATTCATCTTTTACTATATGATAAATCTTCTTCCTTATGTCATCTAGATTAGTTTTTTCAACAATTAGTCCTTGATCTTTTAGTTCCTCCAACCCTGTTTGAACTGTTCTACGCGGTAAATTAGTAATATTAATTAATTCGCTCTGCTCCATAGAATTTCTAGTTCGAATAATATAATAAATAAACTTTGTAGCTGGACTACCTTTGGCTATTTTTTTCATGCTGGAAATTCCATAACTAGATCGGGATAAGAATCCCTTTCTCTGTGATTCAATGGATATTACGTTCTCCAAGTTTGTTTCACCTAGATTTACCCTTTGACCAAATTCAGCAATCATTGCTGATTGTTGAATTTCCAAAGGAGTTTCAAATATGACCTTATTTGGAGATATTTTCGATGTTACTGCTCCAACTATATTCCATTTAATATTTCCTTTTTCGTCGTATATGCCTACAGCATATCCCAAATTGCCTTCAAGAAGAATTTTTTCTGAACCCACTTCTATTGCCTCATTAATTTTAGTAATTGATTGATCAAACGAAAGTTGCCTTCTGGGATCCTTTTTTCCTACTTTCCATAGTGCTACTAGGTCTTTAGACTTTAATTTGGCTGCTATCAGTTTCTTTTTTTCTAGAGATAATTCAATATTATTTTCACCTACTTCAATAATATCAAACCCCAGCTTTGAGGCATCTTCGATGTATTTATCAAATGATTTTTCTAACAACGCATATTCTGTGAGTGTGCTCCCAACGGAAACCAAAATGTCATGTTCATGGTAGAAATTTATCCGATCCATCAGCTGATCGTTTGAAATCAAGAGGGGTAAAGGACCGTAAATTTTCACAATGTCTATTAGCGGGGAAATTATTTTGAAATTCGCACTATCAAATCCTTGAAATTTATCTACGATATATGTAATTCCCTCTTTCCTCGGTTTCTGCCAATCAATCCTTTTGGTAGATAAATGGTCGAGCATAAGTATCAATAGAAAAAGAGGTATATTGAATTATACCATGTTAATATAATTGCTAAAAAAAACAAGGTAAAATTTCAGGGAGTTCATTTACATCGTGTATTTTCCTTTGGAAATCAGAATGTGAGCACACACAAAATCTAATCAGATAAAAGGTGTTAACACAGTAATAGTCCGATTATAAAAAATTCATTGGATTTTATATATTCTCAATCAAATTACTTCTATAGATTCTCTAGGATAACCCTTGGTCAACAAAAATTCAGTTACTTTTGATCTATGATCCCCTTGCAATACGATCATGCCATTTTTTGCTGTTCCACCTGTCCCTATGGTCTTTTTTAATTCATGAGCAATTGATTCCATTTTTTCTTGATCGGTAAACCCCTTGATGTTTGTTACCCGTTTACCTCGTTTAATTACATATAGTTGAACAATTATTTTAATCTCATCTTCATCGAGTTTTTTTAGTAAATCGTCAAATGAATTCTCGTCTGCGACTGCAAATGGCTCTATTCTATTTTTTTTAGAACTTACCGGTTTCTCTTTTTTTATCTCTGATATACTGATTACTATTTAGTGATGATATTTATTTTTTGTTATCAATTACGTGCTAAATATTCAAATAAATGACAATCGAATTTTAAGCTGATACGATCCTAGACGCTTTACGGATCATCGTTCTAATTGAAATTTATAATCCAACAACTTAAATGGTCATTACTTTTGAATATTCCAATCAATTATCAATTACAATAGTTATCCCCAGTCGTGAAAAGATTAAATGATATTTAAATTGATGATTATCCGTATGATCTTTCAAAATACCCCCAGGAAACCAATTTGTGTGAAAAGTCAATAATAAAATATCAAACTTGTATTGCAATTACAACGTAATTTCCTTTACGTATACTAAGTAAGCTTGCTATGTTAGCTTTGATACCATATTTCTTACCCCTCATTTTTAGAATTTCGCTTTTCTCTTGGGAATCAACAAAACGTCCTGTACCGGGGACCCACGTCCCCTTTGATACACCCCTATAATTGCAAGGAGCAACTCTCACATCACTATTATTCTTAATACGTTTCACTTTTCCGGTCTTTTCTTTAGTTACTACAAAAATATTATTATCCTTCAAGATGAACCAAACGGGTGTAATTATTGGCTGATTGTTTTTTCTATAAGTTTCAAGATTCAAATAGGATTCATTTTCAAATTGTTGGGTATTTGCAGGCATGATATTTTTGACTGTCTGTTAGTTATAAAGAATGTCGTTGGCAAAATCCGTTTAATAGTAGGATTCAAGATACGTAAAGAGAATAGAAAGAATGAAAACTGTTTATTAGATTTATTAGATCTGAGACTTCATAATCTAAATAACTAAACAATTAAAATACAATATTTAATTGCAGAACAAGAGATACACTATTACCGAACAAATAGGAAGTACTAGAATTATCAAAATTAATAGACCAGAGGTTCATAATGCGATTAATTTCGATTTGGTTACAGAAAAGCGGGAAATTGGTTTATGTGAAACCAACGAGAAAATTTCTGCCGTAATCCTAACAGGAGAAGGACTAAACTCTTTCAGTGCTGGCGGGGATTTAAACAATGTTATTAAGATGTCTCCTAATGAAGCAATACAATACGTAAATCATGTTCATAAACTATTAAACCTAATTGAAGGACTAGCCAAACCTGTACTCGCTGCAATTAATGGTTTTGCATTAGGCGGTGGATGTCAAATCGCACTAGCCTGTGATTGAGAATTGCATCCATTAATGCAAAAATAGGACAACCAGAGGTCAAGATAGGAATTTCACCTGGGTGGGGAGGCACACAGAGATTATCAAGAATAGTAGGTATTGCAAAAGCAAAGAGTTGATATATACAGGAAAAATAATTGACGTAAGCGAAGCACATAGAATAAAACTCGTCAATAAAATAATCAGATTAAACGATGATGAAAAGCAACAGGATTCCCCGCTAACCAAAAACGCTATCTTATTAAAAGAAAAACTATTACGGATGCGTTTCCGTCGCAGAATCCATTAATAATAGTTATCCCATGGTGACAAAAACTACAAAGTCCTAATAAATAAGGCAAGAGATGCAGATAGTGCTACCGGAGTACTCCTCGAATATCTGGCCTTCAGATATTGTTTGAACGAACTAATAAGAGAACGAGAGATTCTAAGGGAAAAATAATAATCATTCATAACTCCTAGTTTATGATTCTCTGACATTCTCCCTTTAATGTTTTATTGTTTTGGGGTTCATCCTATTGACCCCTGCTAAGTCGGTTATTACAATATAGGTCTAGCCTGTTTTTTTATCATCCAGTGAGTTTTAAAAAGACTGAATTTATGGTACCCTTAAGAATGTCTTAGTAAGTTATGAATGATATCATACCTGCTCAAAGCCGTATCAATATCTAGATAGCGCGGAATAAATAAATTTGAATTTTTCCATGTTAACATATATACTTATTTTTGTCGAAATTAATATAGAATCATGCCCTCGTTTAATTTTTTTAAGAAAAGAGATAAAGATATTTCAAAATTTAATAATAAAAAGAGTGCTGGTGCTGCAAATTCACCAACACCGATAGTTCAAGCCCAAGACAACAAAATTACTATTGAGGACGCTGTAAAAGAACTAGAAAAAAGTGAAGGGAGAATAACTAAAAATCTGTTATTTAATTTGGAAAAGACGTTTGAGGACACGAATATAGCCTTTCAACATATTAATATTATTGCAGAGGATTTGGACGCTGAAGTCATTAATACGGAAGAAGAAAAGCTAATGCCATTAGTACAGAATACAAAAAATACCATTGTAAGGGCATTAAAACGCGAATCTTCCAATATCTTACCCATTCCCAAGACTTTTGAAGATTTCATCAAATTCAGGGATTCAGTGGACGCATCAATAAACAGGTTCGGCGAAGTTACAAGCTCGCATAGCAGAATCGTCAATACCTTTATGAAAAAACATGCAAATAGTTTAAGGGGAGAATTAAAAAGAATAAGTGATAGTTCTGAAATACTAAACGACGAATATGATCAGATAACCGAGGAAAGAAAAACGATAGAACAGTGTAAATCTAACCTCCTAAGTATGCACCCCAAAATTGATGAAATTAACAAGGCCGATATTACAATAAGAAATCTTGATGAAAAGATCAGACAACTTAAAGAAGGAAAAGATAAGAGAGAAAAGGAAATTAATTCAATAAAATCTTCTTCAGACTATGGTAAGTGTTTAAAATACCTACAAGAAAAGGAAGAAATTGATAAAAAGAGAGAGAAATCTACTAATGAACTCTACGAAATTTCCACCCGCTTGACAAAAGCAGCAAATAAATATTCTTATGGACTATCAAGAGGAACGGTAGAAAAAATAGATATAATTGTAAATAGACCGTCAGAAATAGTTTCCAAAGCAGATATGTCAGAATACATAACTCTACTAAAGGATATCAAAGAATCTGTAATGAGTAATAAAATTGTATTAAAAGATTCTAAAAAGGTATTACAATATTTTGATAATCTGATGGATGAGTTACCGAAATTTAAATCAGAGATCAAAGAGTTAGATTCAAGAATAGATCGACTAAAGGACAAAGACAAAATAGTAGTCCTAGATGATATAAAGAGAAAAGAAGAGGAGAGAAAAGAAGAGGAGAGAATCATCATGTCGGAAAATCAAAGGAAGGACGAGATTACCAAGCAAAAAATAGAACTCGAGGAACAAATGATATCGACAACAAGAGATATCGAAGAGCAAATCCACAAACTATGTAGAAAGAAGTATAAAATAATTATACCTTCAGAATAAAGGTTACCCATCCCAAATCGAATAAACTATGCAAGATTTGGGTAGATAACTTGATAGACATAGTGCTATGAGTACAATGAGTAACATTTAACATGAATATCGCGCATTTGTTGATCACTATAGTTATATAATAAATATTAGAATTTTGATATTGATTTCATCATTTTGTGAATCTTTCTATAAGATCCTTATGTTGAGGATATTGGAGTATCAATTTATCCTTATTACCTAATTCAAAATCTTCAAAATCAAATCCTGGAGAAACGGTACAACCCATTAGTGCAAATGATGTTTTGTTGTATATTTCGGCACAAAACCAAGTATCCTTTGTTACTACGTAATGAATATTTTCACCGTTTTCAAGATTATTACCAAGTTGAATTCTTGGACTAATACGGTCTTCGTTAATTATGTGAATGGTAACTGGACTACCTAAATAGAAATGCCAAATTTCATCGCTTTTGACCCTATGTATAGCTGAGTATTGATTTCCGACCAACAAATAAAATATTAAAGTTGAAGCTGGACGTATTCTTTCAGGATAAGATATCTCTTCAGAAATCTCATGTTCGTGTTTCTTGTTAGGTAATTCATTATTCGATATCATATGAGGGGAACGATATGATTCTTTAAAGTATCCACCTTCATGAATATGTTTCTCCAATTCTAATTTTTTAATAATAAACTCTGCATCGATCATCATCAAAGACTTTATTCTATAAATATTAAGGATTACTCTTGATAGGTGGTATTCCCTTCAGCTATCACCATAGTAGGGTGGACACTATTTGTTAATCCTCTATGTTTAATATTACAACGTCATGGATACCTTGTGGTATCGATAATTCTATTGCAGTTTTATTGTCGGTGTTTCTCAAGGTTGTGGCCTGGTAAGGCGATCCGTCCATCACGATAGAAACAGGACTATTTTGGACAGGCATTAACTCTACTGTTAGTGACCCCGGATACGGATAGATATTGTTTATTGCAAAATTAAACTGTTTACTACTACTATTATAATTCATCGAATCGATTTGAATTAGTGCTGAAAATTTATAGCCTAATATTTTTGTAGCAGATATATTGACTATTTTAAATTCATCAATTTTCATATCGTCGATATCACCGCCAACACAACTAAAAAAATAAACTTTGTCCTTTATAGCAGAGGGTCTGGGGTAAATGAAAACTGTACTTTTTCATAGGGTTTTAACGCAGTTATAAAAGTCCTTACAGAGTCTATTTGCGTACTATTTCTATCATTTACAATCGCAAACAAGGTGATGTTATTGATTGATATAGGACTGGTGTTGGTCACGTTACCAAATAATTCCTTATTTTTACCTTGAGGGATTACGGGATACTCCAATTTGAGGGTATTTAGCTTAGTGGTAGGTATACTAACGTTTTCACTCGCAAGGATAAATGGCTGTGCTTCTACTGCTAAAGGAAAAATAGTAGAATTTAATTTGAATTTGAAAGGAAATGGTTCATTATTTTTAGATAATATGATATTATAAGGTTTTTCAGCAATGATTTCATTACTTGCTGTAATATTGTTATATGCCAAGATACCTATTGTAACATTTTGTGGGTAAATTTGATCATCAGACTTAGCAACGGAACCAATAATTACGGTGTTATTGTCAACATCAAAATAAGAAGAATAATTTTTGACATAGGCCCTGGGATTTTCGGTTATATTGAAGTTGGGGTGGTCGGCCACGGCATAGGACATATTGAAAGTGATCAGTAAAAGTAAGGCACATGTAAAAATGCTAGTCATAGAGTAAACGACAGAAATATGATTGTAGTTTTTTGACAATCACAACATGGTTATTGAAATTCGCATATAAGTCTTATTATCAGGAAAGTGTCACACAAAAATCAAGTATTAGATATAAAATCAAATCAATAATCTTAAAAAAATATCATTTAATATATTATTTGAGATTTATTTAACAACTGACAATTTTTTTGACAAACAAATACCTAATGCTAGATATTTAATCAAAACCGTTCAAAAAATAGTTTTATGCTGGAAAATGTTTTCATAGATGAACATGAACAACAATATTTTTAACAAGATCTTGGTCCCTGTAGATGGTTCTATAAATTCTATGAAAGCCATTGATTACGCTGTAGACATAGCTGAAAAATACAAAAGTGAGATATTAGCGTTGCATGTCTTGTATTCACAATCAGGATTCGCTTTTCACAAAGAAACAGTAGCGGGAGCCATTACATCAAGTTCATTAAATGATTTGAACCTTGAAGCAAAGAAAGAAGCAGAAAAATGGTTTGAAGAAATAAGCAAGAGGGCTGAGAAAAAAAACGTGAAAATTAGAACTGAAGTTGTGTTAACTGTAATCTCAATAGTAGAAGGTATCTTAACCTATGCTGAGAAGGAAAATATTAATTTAATAATTATTGGGTCCAAAGGCAAATCCGGATGGAAAAAACTAATTGTAGGAAGCGTAGCCTCCGGAATTTCTACCTATGCCCATTGTCCCATCCTAATAGTAAAATAAGACCATCATTAAATAAGTAGCGAAGTGGAATCTTGAAATGCATTACTAAATATCAACAAGTGAAATCAATGAAGAATTTACTTCGTTAAAGAATGAAGATAAATTTACAATATAATCGCAGAGGCAAGGATCATTGATACCAAGGCAGTAGTAAGAAAACCGAACATGATGTAAGGAATGAATTTATTTAGTTTTAACGCTTTGTGTAACTTTGATGCAACTGAATTGGGCTTTGGTCCATATAACACATGATAAAAAACAATTATAGACAGAGAGCCACTGAATAGAATGACATTACCCTTTGTTGTATAAATCAAATTCTCAAATTGGAAATTTGAATTAAAGCCAAATAGGACAAATCCGCTTGCGATAGAAACAGTAGAGGCAAATATCACAAGTTTACGAATTCGTGGCAAGATTATAGATAGATTACCCCTTTCGTTTAGAGGTCTAATAATAAAGATCACACTTAAAGTAACACTCCACCATAACATAGATGTAATCGAATGAATACCCTGAATTAGTATACTGTACTCGCCAATCAAGACAACGCAAACCATCTTTTTTTATACAAATTTCTAAATGTTTCTAATTTAATCGATTAAAAAATAGTTGCAGAAATACTTATATAATTCACAATAATCCGCCTGATAAACTAATAAACATTATTATAAATGTGTTTTATTTATATAAACTCCAGTTTATCCGCCATAGTGGGTCAGGTTATTACAATAATTTTTGGTATCAGATAGATATGCTGGACGGGGCCTCTTTTAAGGTGAATATTCTTTTGTCTGCGGGACAATGGAGAAAGCAAAAGGAAATATTAAATTAAATAATCAATTTTAGATACCAATTCTTCCTTCTGAAATTTATGGTATGGTTATTGAATCAATTTGTCATTATTTGTTTATTATTAAAGGTATTATTTTTCAGGTATATACTAAAACGAACTATGTCTTCGGGGGACAGATTTGCAAGTTTATTTTTTCCAAATCCATTATGATCGAAATCATCGAAATCATGGGTATAATTCTTTTTAAAATAATTGACTATAAATGAAGTAGTCTTTTTCCTAAACGATAACAAGAATTGGATGTCCTTAATGACCTTATTTGTTAAGGGCGATGTTTTAGGGTATATCTCAATTAAGACCGAATCAATATTTGGTGATGGTGAAAACGATGTACGAGGAACATCGAGTAACTTTTTGATTGAGAACCTATATTGAGACAATATAGAAATAGCCCTATAATTCTTCTCTCCAGGATTTGAAAGAAGTTTTTCAACAAATTCACGTTGTAATAGGATTATTCCCCTTCTAAAATTTCTTTGGCACAGCCATGTTACTGCATTTCGACTCTCATAATAAGGCAAACTAGAGAAAAAAACATCAAAAGGAATGTTCAGATTTTCATTAAAGCCATCTAGATGTAATAATTCTAAATTCTCATGTTTTAAATTTCTCTTACAATGAGAGTATAGAATAGAATCCAGCTCAAATGAATGTACAAATCTTGAAATTTTGCATAGCTCTGTGGTAAGCATACCCTTTCCTGATCCGACTTCGTATACCACATCATCCCTATTGATTCTTGATTCTTGAATTATTTTTTTTATTATGGCATGATCTACGAGAAAATTTTGTCCTAATTTAGTCGGCTTTTTCAATGCGATTTGAGAAATGTAATGACCTAACTTTTGTTAATGGATTTGTATGAAAATTCTGGAATAAAAATTGTCCCTATTTTCTTACAAAGATATTCATTCGGGTTTCGCCAGAAATTTCATCGTAGATTCTTTTTGCAATTAATCTTGTTACATCTCGCAATCCCGCCCTATTTTGTAGATCTGAAAATGATTCGAATTTTCGCTTATCTCTTTCATCCAGTATCGACTTCATGTATGTTTTACCTATTCCAGGGATAAGCTCAAGGGAATGAACTCTTGGTGTCATTGGCTGGGCGGAATTGAAATAATCTATAAATCGTTTTTCATTTACATTCACTATTTTTTCAATCACAATTGGTAATTCATTTTTTGCGGATTGAGAAATGTGATTGTAATCAAGCCTACCCAATACGCTAATAATTTTCTCACGTCCATCTTTACCGATATATACGCGTTCACCAATGCTAAATTTTTCGTTACTGATTCCTAATAATTCTAATAATGTTAAATGCTCTTCACCTATTGCATGGATGATTACTCCTTCCCTCATTCTCACTACTGAAGATTTTCCATTTTGAATATAGTCTAAAATGTAAGCATACTCTTCGAATTTTCGTGGAGAAAAAGTATCACCATGTCTACTATAATTATCTCTGTTTGAATTATACCTTGACAAAATTTGTTTTACCTTTACAATTATATAAGAAATGACTTTTTATTTAACTTTCAACTTGTGATTGAAGTTGTTCGTCCCCATTATTCTCGTTCTTAGAGAGTAAAATGGATTTTATCTTTTCAAGTTTTTCTGTTACTATTAATTTTTTCCACCCGAATGTAAAGGCCCTTAGTTCTTCTATGGACCGGGGCATTACATTTACCAATTCTACAGACTCTTCATTGGTCAAATCACCTTCAGCTACAAGCCTATCAACCATTTCTTTACCAAGCTCGTAATCAACCTTTGAAAACTTCTTAGAGTAATCAAATGTCCAACGTTGAATTTGATCCATCTCATCCACAGGAATAGTCTCTAATATTTTTTTCACTTCAGACAAAGTGACGATCTCTCTTTTTATTACCTCAGGCAAATCAAGCACACACTTTTTAATTAGTTAGACAACTATTGGTCGAATATGATTGAGTTTTGTTTGCAAGTACTTTGGCTTACTACCAAACACTACGACGACTTTAACGATGCGTCTGCCAACATGCTCGATTATTCCAACTTTGCCCTGAAAGCGTCTATGAGGCATAGTATTATGCTCGCTTGGATCTATATCAATTACAACTTTATCACCTGGTTTGTATTCTATAAGCAAATATGATACACCGGTAATTTTGTTAGATTTTGTTAATATCGATCGGGATTTCCTTCTCGTTCCGTGTGATGAGGGCATAACATCATTTTATATATACCCTAATAAAAATTATTTACAATCAGAATACAATATCTCTACTTGTACTTTATTTTTTTATAGGATCAGAAATTCCAGAATCCCCTATTGAAAACAAAATTTCACTCTCAGGATGATTTGGTGAATCGACAATTCTAGCAATTCGATTTCTGTCGGCCTTTCTCAGAAAAATCCTATACGTACTAGAATGGGCGAAGATATTTCCTCCGGCCGCTTTAAAGGTGTTGCCGGCAAAACCCGACTCGGGCGATGATTGAACCTGATTGGTCAATAAGACGGCGATCTGGTGAGTTTGAGCTATCCTCATAATCGTATGAACTAGTTTATTCAAACGCTGTTGACGGATAGATAGGGTAGATAATCCTAGAAATTCGGAGCGGTATAATGAGATCGCAGAATCAAATATCATTAACTTTATGTCTTGTGACTCAATTATTTTACTTGACTCAGACAATATCAGTTCCTGATGCGAACTGCTGTATGCCTTTGCAACCACGATGTTATCAAGGATTTTAGTGGGGTTTAGGGCACGGGCCCTTGAAATGGCATCAATTCTTTCGGGTCTAAAGGTATTTTCGGTATCAATATAAAGCGCTCCACCTTCCAGCCCGCCTTTCGAATGATCTAATTGCACCATTACGCAAGCAGTATGACATAACTGAGTTTTTCCAGTTCCGAATTCCCCATAGACTTCAGTAATAGCATTAGTCTCGATTCCTCCACCAAGAAGATTGTCAAAGTTGTTAGAACCAGTAGAAACCCTTCCAATTTTTTTTCGTTTATGGTACAAAGTTGTGGCTGGGGTAAAACGCTTTTCCATTATTCCAAGATCCTCAAGAAATGTAATAGATTGATTATAAATGAGGGTAGAATCTTCGATACTGATTCCAACTCTAGTAGAAATTTCAAATGGTCCTTCTATGACCAGATCTTTTATGGACAAAAAGCCGGACTCTTTTAATAACTTTATCATATCATCAGTCAAATTAGGTAATAAATCTAATGAAAAAGAATCTTTATTCGATTTGGTATTAAAGAACGGACTAGAATCTGGACTAAAATTCAAATATACATTATTTTATCTAATCCAATATTTCAATAATACTAATAATTCGGACTAAACAATGTTAATGGTAATTTAGAAAAATATGCAATAGGACTAATCTAATGAAAAAGAATGGATATTAAAATTCTAATGTTTATCTATAACAATACAGTCTGGTTTAATAAATAAACTATATTAAATCAAATTGAAACGATCTGTACTAGAAGTGATTGTTGACCTAAACTTGAGAGGCAGAAATATCTTGGTAGTAGGAGCCGGCATGGAGGGCACCAAGAGGATAAAATCGCTGTCCAAACACGATTGTAAAATAATAATAATAAGCGAAACTGTCAATGAATCACTATACGAAATAGAGGGAAAAAACAATCCTATCATAATTATAAAAAGAAAAATTGATCCAAATATCATAGACGAGTTTAATGATATTTTTGTAGTTTTTGCATCAACTAATGATCCATTTTTGAACAAGAAAATCATAGAAAGGGCAAAGGAGAAAGGAATACTTTCTTATAGCATCGATAATGCATCATCAAGTGATTTCTTCTTCACTTCTATAATAAATATTGACGAAATAATTCAGGTAGCGATCTCCACATCAGGCAAAAGCCCCTTGATGAGCAAAATAATTAGAGATAGAATTGAAAATGCTATAAAAAATATAATAGGGAAAAAAGATACAGATAATATTAAAATTCAAGAATTTGCCAGAGAACATGTAAGAAACTACATTGAGAATCAACATGAAAGAAGGAAGTTTTTGTACAGCATAATAGACGATCAAGAGATTCAAGACCTAATAGCAAAAAATAACATAGATAAGGCCAAAGAAAGAATTATTAATACATTAGATAAATGGGAGGATAATAAGAGCAGATGACGCTATATCTCGGAGTACAATCATCACAATTTGTCAATATAAGAGTTACATTTAAAAACTCCCCTATTCACATATTAGAAAAATTTGCTTTTAAAGATATTTTTGATGCTCATCAGCATCTGCTGAATTCAGCTGATTTGCAAGAATGTATAATTTTACAGACATGTAATCGTGTTGAAATTTATGGCGTAGGGTTAAATCCTGACTATGATAATTTAATTAACTCATGGTCTTCTCTAATTAATTTACCAGCAGATCAAGTGAAAAATAACATAGTAATAAATGACGGAGAAGAAGCTTTAAAACATCTAGTCAAATTAACATCTGGACTCGATTCGTTGGTAGTAGGCGAGGATCAAATTTTAGGTCAGGTCAAAAGATCTCTAGATTTTTCAAGAAAAAACGGGTTTGCAGGTCCGAATCTAAACATACTTTTTGACAAGACAATAAAAATAGGAAGCAGAGTAAGAACTTTAACAGGTATAAACAAAGGAAGCACATCAGTTGGGTCTATGGCAGTAAATTTATCCTATGAATACTTTGATGACATAAAGGAAAAAGAAATTCTTCTCATCGGCTCTGGAGAAGGAGCTAGTTTAATCGCGAAAGCTCTGAAACAAAGAAACATGAAATTTTTTGTTACGAGTCGAACTTTTGAAAGAGCACGATCATTTGCAGATACTGTAGCTGGTTCTCCCATACCTTTTGAAACGGCTTTGGAAAAAATCAATGACAATATAGATATCGTATTCATCTCAACTGTTGCTCCGTATTATTTACTAACATATGAGAGAATTGCCAGTATGATGAAAAACAGAAACAAAGGATTAATGATTTTTGATTTATCAAATCCCAGAACTGTAGAAGACAAAATTGCTACTCTCAATAATATCAAATTGGTAAATATCGATCAAATTTCAGAAATCGTAGAAAAGAATGTTGGAAGAAGGAAAAAAGAAATTCAATCAGCAGAAAAGATAATAGATGATGAGATGATAGCAATCAAAGAAATCTTAAAAAGAAAGAGTTCTGAACCAGCTATAATAACCATATTCAAGAATGCAGATTCTATAAGAAATAAAGAATTCAAAAAGGCCTTATCATTAATGGGTAGTAGAGTTAGTGATGATGATATAAAGATACTTGAACAGTTTTCTTATGCACTGGTAGAAGGGATATTATCTACACCTATGAATAACTTACGAAAGGAATTCACAAATAATAAAAATGAAAATGAATTAATAAATTTAGCTCTAAAGTTATTTAATTATGAAAAACCGTAACGTGGATAAATCAAGAAACAAGAACAAGAACAGGAACAAAAGTATAGATAGCGATTTTAGAGATAACGCAGCTTTCATTTCAAATAATCATTTTAATTATGAACTCTTTCCAAAAATGCGATTAAGGAGATTAAGAAAAACTGCTGCTATAAGAGACCTCTTCCAAGAGATACGCTTATCTCCAAAAGACTTTGTTATGCCCCTATTTGTTCAAGAGGGAATAAACAAGAATTTGGAAATAGAATCAATGCCAGGAATATTTAGATATTCACCCGATAAAATTTTGGAAGAAATTAACGATATTTCAGCCCTTGGAATTAAGGGAATAATTCTGTTTGGGATCCCTTTAAAGAAAGACCTGAATGGGAAAAATTCATTCAATAACAAAGGTATTGTTCAAGAAACCATCAAATCCATTAAGAAAAACTTTGGAGACAAATTAGTTATAATTACAGATGTATGTCTATGCCAGTATACATCACACGGCCATTGTGGAATTATCCAAGGAAATAAGATAAACAACGACAAATCTTTGGATGTGCTATCAAAGACTGCTTTAAGCCATGCGGTCGCCGGTGCAGATATAGTAGCGCCCTCAGCCATGATGGATGGTCAGGTAAAAGCACTAAGAGATATTCTGGATGATAATGAATTTAAAGATACGCTAATAATGGGATATTCTGCCAAACAGGCATCATCTTTTTTTTCGCCATTTAGAGACGCAGCACACTCTAGACCTGAATTTGGAAACAGACTATCATATCAAATGAGCTATCATAATACAAGAGAAGCAAGTAGAGAAATTAAATCAGATATAGAAGAAGGTGCAGATGTACTAATGATAAAACCAGCAATACCCAATTTAGATTTAATTCATGCTGCAAAGCAAAATACCCTTCATCCTATCGCAGCATATAGCGTATCTGGAGAATATTCCATGATAAAAGCAGCTACATTGAATAATTGGATGGATGAAAATCTTGCTGTTACGGAATCTCTTACTGCTATCAAACGAGCAGGTGCAAATATTATAATATCTTATTATGCAAAAAAAATGGCAGAAATATTAAAAACGACTTGAAAAGATACTCCTATACATGAATTAGAATTATATAAATGGTTATCCACTAGTAGAAAATAAAAAAATTAAATGATTGGATAATATACATGAATATCTGTATCTAACCCATCAGCTACATAGACAACACCTTGAGAATTTATAGCAATTCCTACTGGGTCCTGTATGTGTTCATGTGCTGGACCAGTATTTCCAAATTGAGTAATATATGTACCATTATTGTCAAAAACCTGGATTCTATTGTTTTTGCTATCTGCTACGTAAATATTATCAGAGGCATCAATTGCCAATTCGACTGGTGTCCTAAACTGACCTTCACCTGAACCAAATGATCCAAATTTCGTCAAGAAATTCCCATTAGAATCGAATTTTTGAACTCTTTCGTTACTAGAATCTGCTACAAAAATATTTCCAGAGGAATCTATTTCTACGTCGGTAGGATTGTTAAATTGACCGTCTTGAAGGCCAGGTGAGCCAATACTCATTAGAAGATTCCCATTCTGATCGAATTTTTGAACGTTATTATTCTCCCCAAAATCAGTTGCATAAAGATTATTCTCCGCATCTATACCTAAACCACCAGGATTAATAAACAGCCCAGGACCCACCCCAAACGATCCTATCGAGCGAATAAAAGTACCATTGGTATAGAATTCTTTTATTGCATATGTGGGGTTTCCAAAGTCTGCGACATATAAAATATCGTTAGAATTTACCGTCATGCCTGAAGGATTAGTAAAATACTGCGGTCCATTACCAAAAGTACCAAATCCTTCCATGAAAGTACCATTTGGAGAAAACTTTTGGATCATATGTGAGGTATATCCGGCAAAATCGGCTACATAAACAGTATCTTCAGAGTCAATAGCAATACCAGATAACTGGTTAAATTGGCCTTCAGCAACACCTTTCTCCCCCCACATTGTCATGTGTCTAAACTCGAGGGCATAAGCAGAAAAATGGCTGACAGATAATAATGTCATGCTGAAAGCTACAGTGAATAAAATAACTAATGGAGAAAACTTCATCTGGTAATACCAGTATAACATTATTTAAAAAGTTTTATAAAATAATGGATCTCTTGCGTCATTAGACTGGCATCACAATTTTATAAAGTATTTGTAATTGTTTACAATATTTGTATCACAAAATCTGAATTCAGGTTAAAAACTACTATTTTTTTAGTAAAATTTCTATTGGTGCTAATTACGTAAGAGATCTAATGTAGAAAAAAAGAAAAGGAATTGTTAATGAACAGTCTGGTTGAATGGACTTATATCAAGCGTAGTTAAAGAATCCATGAATTCCGGATTGGCGCTAATACCATATAAAGGCAATTCTCCAAAATGATAATCTACACTTGCGAGGTCTATCATTAATTCAAATACATTATTGTCATTGGTTTTTTGTATATTAGTAGGTACATCCTCCACTGGACCCTCTCTTAAGCTCACCGTAGATGTCCCATTATATAATGTAGAATTACTATCAGGTTGGGATACATTCAAGACAACAAAGTCAGTAACAGTGTGAGTATGTCTAGCAGTGCCGTCAGATTTGATCATTTCAATAGCAGCATTAAACAGATTAGAGGATTGATTATTTTGAGTATCAGTATTATTATCTAAATTCGATCTCCAATTTCCAACCATTATCCAATCTACTGCTCCTGTTTCATTTTCTGCAAGTCCTGCAATAGGGCCAAAAATATAAGTGCCTTCTGTAAAACCTGAAGGAATGGCCTTTACAGAACTAGAGATAGAGCCAATAGACGCAAAACCAGATAGTAATAAAGCAGTAAACAATAGTATTTTAAAATTCTGCATAAAACAATATACACATTTGTCGTTATTATCTTTTATGAATTTCTTATTATAGAATAACTGCTTTGGTGTCCAATTCAATTTTCTGTTAATTCCTTGACTTTTTTGGGCAAGATGTGAGTTTAAAGGGTTAACGGATTCCGCGTTATATTGTGAAGAAAAAATCATCAGATGACGATTTTCATAAGTAGGCAACAAAGCATAGAATAACCTATAAAATTGAGGTTTTTTAGAGACTATTCTGCCATTTTATACAAATTCGTTGATTTTAGAATACACCCCCCCTTATAGAAATACATAGATATCTCGATCCTCGATCAGACAATTTATTAATTAGAAATTTAGACAAACTAGGAAGTGTTCCCCGATTGTAAAAGATGCCGATAAATGATTAGACATATAAGTGTATGAGTTTTTAAAATAGGTATGAGTTTTTTACAGCATTTAACATTTATGCTTGCTGTAATACTCGCAACCATATTCATATTTTCCTTAGTTTTTAATCAAACAATGACCTATTACCGGATTCTAGAGAAGGCGAGAAAATTTGGAAAAAAAACCAAAATCAGGAAGCAAACTGCTAGTTTTAGAATTATGTTGTAGATGATTCAACACACATTTTAACACCCTATAACGTGGCAATTATTTAGATTTAGGAATTAGATGTTTTAGTAAACCAAAATCATGATTAAATTACAATGAAGGTCAAAATATGGGTATCGCTGCAATTCAGAGTCATTACAGCATTAGAGTGAGCGTTTTGGGAAAGATTTACTATAATCTACTGAAAGACTGTCACTAAACAATGATATTTTATAAAGTAACAAGTATTATGTGAATCTGGTTACTGGAATTATAATTACCATAATTGGTGTGATATTGTATTCGATTTCAAGCATGTTACCTCCTGGTGCAAATACCATAGCGAGGATAGCAGGAATTATTCTTGCAATAATAGGAATAATATTAATAATATTGGCAGTAGTATAGGTAGAGTTCTCCATATTACCGTTATAATCATATTCTTTCTACCTATTTTTACCAAGCAAATCAAGAATTAGTATTTATGATTTCCCCATTTTTTGTTGTTGACGAAGAGGAAATGGTAGATAGTTCCGTTGGTTACTTGATCCTTTTTTGATAGATTTGACTTCAAACAAATGTGTCTAAGGAAAAACATAATCCATTTCGACCTTCTGGATAGAAGCTAAAAAATGTATATACATGTACGTATGTCTCTATTCAGAAGGTCAAAACAATCAACGGATCATCTAAAACTCCAAACAAGGAGATGATTTAAAGTCAGTGATTTTTTATACAGAGCCTTGATAATTATTGTGTTTAGATAATGTATATCTAGAACATATAACCAACAAACTTCATTATACCTCATGACGGATATAACATTTGACAAATCACGTATTCTATTTGAAAAAGCCTCTAAGGTGCTCCCAGGAGGGGTTAATAGTCCAGTCAGATATTTTCAACCGTACCCATTTTTTGTTGAATCTGCGAATGCAAGTAGGCTATTTACCTATGATGGTAATGTATTGATTGATTATTGCTTAGGTTATGGATCAGTTTTTCTAGGACATGGTAATCAACAAATTGGTTCTGAAATAAAGAGTCAGATAGACAAAGGAAATTTGTTTTGCACCCCTACAGAAAAGGAAACTCAGCTAGCAGAAATTTGTTCCAAAATAATTCCATGTGCCGAAATGATAAGAATTATGAATACCGGAGCAGAGGCAACGATGCATTCTATTCGCTTAGCAAGAGCATTTACAAGAAAAACAAAGATAATAAAATTTGAGGGCGGGTATCATGGTGCTTATGATTATGTCCTAAATAAAGCTGGTTCAGGGGCAGCCGAACAAGAATATTCTGATGGCATATTATCAGAGAGTGCCTCAAAAACTATCACCGTTCCATATAATGATATCGAGTTGCTGCGATCGGTGGTAGATAATGAACAGAATCACAACGATATAGCTTGTGTAATAGTTGAACCCGTATTGGCTAATACTGGTCTCATCCTTCCTGAAAAAGATTATCTTAATAGTATTCGAAACCTAACTAAACAAAACAACATTGTTTTGATATTTGACGAAGTAGTAACCGGATTTAGATTGGCTTTGGGCGGGGCAAGCGAATTCTTTGGTATAAAACCAGATATTGCTACATTTTCCAAAACTTTGGGAAATGGATATCCTATCTCCATTCTCGCAGGCAGTAGAGAAATATTGTCGAGATTAGCACCTAGCGGGTCGGTATATCAAGCAAGCACATTTGCTGGTAATCCAATTTCAGTAACAGCGGCCCTAAAAACTTTAGAGATCTTAATGGACGAAAAGAATATCATCTATCCCAAAGTAGCCAGAACTTGTGACAAATTAGTTGAAGCAGTAAGAAATATGGTACAAGACAAGAAAATTGACGCTACTGTAAATTCTATTGGCTCCATGTTTCAATTGTTTTTTTCTGATAAAATAATAAGAGACTATTATTCAGTAAAATCATCAAATACAAAGTTATTTATGGATATGTTTAGAATATTACTTGCAAAAGGAGTATTTATCCCACCATCCCCGTTTGAAACCTGTTTTATTTCAACTCAACATAATGAGGAAGATCTTGAAAAAACTTTAGATGCTTATGAAACGGCACTATCCAAGGTGAAAAATGATTAAGGAAATAGTTGTGGCTACGAGGGCTAGCAAATTAGCCACTTATCAAACTAACTTAGTAATTTCATCTTTGAGAGAGATTGACCCAAACCTAAACATTAGAATGGACAAAGTCACTACTAAAGGTGATAAAGATAAAAGACCATTTTATGTAATTAATCAAACTGGAGTATTCGAAAAAGAAGTGAATGAAAGATTACTTCAGTATAAAGCTGATTTTGCGGTACATAGTCTTAAAGATCTTCACGCAGGTATATCAGACAAGTTAGTAATTGCATGTGTTCCCAAAAGAGAAAAACCTAACGATGTTTTCATAAACAGTATAAATAACAATAAGATTCATCAGCTAGAAACAGGTTCTATAATAGGAACAAGCAGTATTAGAAGAGCCATACAAATTAGAACCAAGTATCCAAGATTAAGGGTAAAGTCAATAAGAGGTAACATAGAAACAAGAATAGACAAATCAAAAGAAAATAATTACTCTGGGATTATCTTGGCAGAAGCAGGAATTGAGAGATTAGGTATAAAAAATCAGATCACACAAAGACTAAGTATTCAGAGCTTTACACCGGTCCCTGGACAAGGAGCCCTAGCAATTGTTTGTAGAAAAGATGACAAAGAACTCTTAAAAATGCTAAAGCGAATTGAGCACAAGAATTCGCAAAAGGAAATCCAGGCCGAACGATCTCTTACCGAAAGTATTGGAGCTGGTTGCACAGTTCCAATGGGAGCTTTAGCCACCTTAAAAAATAAGGATAGAATAATGACACTTTTGGCCGTAGTTTATTCGTTAGACGGAAGAAAATCCATCAAAGTAAAGAAACAATATAATGCTGCTTACCCCCGAAAATTGGGACAAATGGTAGCAGAAGTATTAATTTCAAAAGGAGCAAAAGAAATAACAAAAGAATGGAATAGTACCAGTATGAATATTGATATATTAGACGAGTTGATAGAATGAAAAACAACGATCGACTCGGTATAGTTTACATTTGTGGAGCAGGTCCTGGTGATCCAAAATTATTAACAATAAAGGCATTTGAGTTGATAAAACAAGCTGATGTAATTTTATATGACAGACTGATAGGAGACGAAATTATCAAACTATTTCCAGATACATCAGAGAAAGTTTATGTCGGTAGAAATGTCGGAGATCCGACTACTCATCAAAATAAGACAAATGAGTTAATCATAAAGTATGCAAAAATGGGGAAAAAGGTATTGAGACTCAAAGGCGGGGACCCTTTTATTTTTGGGAGAGGAGGAGAAGAAGCAGAGATATTGGTTGAGAATGAAATCTCATTTGAAATCATTCCTGGGATTACTTCTGGTATTGGGGCAGCTATTTATTCAGGGATACCACTCACACATAGAAAGTATGGCTCTTCTGTTGCATTCGTTACTGGTCATGAGGACCCAGATAAGAAAACTCCCGAAGTAAATTGGGACAAATTATTTGAAGCCGTTGATACCGTGGTAATCTATATGGGTACAGAAAAGTTAGAATTGATCATAAACAAAATAAAAGGAGGAAAAATTAATGATAAAACCCGAGTTGCAATAATTCAAAACGGCACCCTAAAGAATCAGACAATAATTACTGGCAACATGAGTAACATAGTTAGTTTAGCGAAAGAATATAATGTAAAACCTCCAGCCATAGTTATAATTGGAGATATAGTAAATCTTCACAAGAAGATCAAATGGTACATGCAAGAAACCAGCAAGGAATCATGATTCTAATCAAAAAGAAAGAGATAATTAAATAATTTGGAAAAAATAATCATTGTAATTACAAATGAAGGAGTGTTGATGGATGATCTCCAAAACCAAAACATTGACCAAGCTCATCTAAACAGGATTGAATTAATTGCGTTACCCACTATATCTTTCAATAAAATCGATTCACAAGAAGTAAGAGAATCTTTTAAAAGGCTCAGTAGTGGCTTTTATAACTATTGTATTTTTTTGAGCTCTAATGCAGTCAAAATATTTTTCGAAATTGCAAAAAACGAACACAACTATGAAAGAATCATAGAGGAGTTAAATAAAATAAGTATAATAGTAATTGGACCAAAGACCAAAAAAATATTGCAAGGGTACGGATTTGAGTCAAAGTTAGGATCTTCTACTAATATCATTGATAAGAAATACTCTTCATCGGAAATAATTGAGTTTTTAGAAAACTTGGAAAGAGAATGTAAATTAGAATATCAAAAAGAAATCCCAAAAATCCTGATGCCCCGAAGTGCAGAATCAGTAAGGTCTGATAATTATATCGATACGAAATTCAAATACATAATACTAGATCAAGTTTTCTTATATGAAACAAGAGAAAACAAAAATGTATCAAATTCAGTGGAGTGGAAAAGATTATTGGAATTACCTAATCGCAATGAAAAAACATTTCTGATTTTTACAAGTCCCTCTACTGTCAGATCTTTTTTTAAGATAATTTATCTTCAATTCTCTCAATTATCGGATCGCAAAAATGAAAGAGAAGTGCTCCAAGCCTTAAACATAAATAAGGTGATTTCAATAGGACCAAAAACTTCGCTTGAATTAAAGAAAAATAAAATAGATTTTATGGAATCGTCTGAATATACAATTAATGGTGCCTTGGAATCTTTGCTTCGATTGATCAGATAGTGACATATCTTAAATATATAATACAAGAGACGTACAAAACATAGAGATAAAATGCAACTACTGATAAATTTATATCAAAATTAACAGGGTGTTCTTTTCCTTTTTCATTGGATAAATCGCAAGTGGCTTTTCTGCAGGCAGGTTCAAAGCATTACCGCTTTTTAAATCAAAAGACGATAAATGTAAAGGACAGGTTACGGTTCTTTCAGATTCATTTAAAAAACCGCCAGTCAGGTCAACGTATGCATGAGTACAAACACGATCTGAGGCGCAAAATTCGCCGTTTAGGTTCAATATCATGATTTTTTTGTCCTCATAATCAAATTCATCCATTTCTCCTTTCTTTAATTTGAGAAATTGTGAAACATCTATCCATTTTTGTGCGCTTGTCAATTTATAACTCCCAATTCAGATATTGAAAATAAAAGTAACGTGGTAAAGACTCATCTTTCAAATTTTTTCTTTACCTGTATTTGTAATGTTTCTCAAATATATCTGCAGTTTCTTTGTATCTTGATTTTTCTACTTCAAGAATCTGTTCCATGACCTCATCGCCCTTTAACATTAGAGGTTTTCCTGTCCACTTGTTCTCAAACAAATAACTTATCCAAGCACGAATAAATGGACCCATTTTTCGAGATAATGGTTCTACAAACCCGTTTATTATCTCCCGCTTAGCACTTTCTCTATCCAAACCCTTACACATCAAGTAGAATATCTGTTCTTCATCAATTTGAGATACTGAAGCAGAATGTGTAGCTTTGACTTCATTGGTCTCTATCTCCAATCCGGGAATAGCGTCTGCCTGGGCACCTTTATTTAATAAAATTGCATGCCCTGCTAAATAAGATTCTGAAGTTTGTGCATCTTTTCGAATTTTTATCATTCCTTTAAATAAGGACTTGGCAGTATCCTTTACAATTGATTTAACTAAAACTTTACCCCTACTACTAAATCCAATATGATCAAGATTAGATGAAATGTCAAATGATTGATTATTTGTACCAAAAACTATTTCTACATCTTCAGCGCGTGCACCTGAACCTTTCATAATACTATCAGTCTTGAATCGACAAAGGCGTGCACCAAACATTCCAGAATACCAAGACATTTTGCCGTCCTTTTCAACAAAGGCCTTTCTATTAGCAACACAAACAGTATCAGAATTCATAGCCTGTAATGTGATAAACTCAAGTTCCGCAGCGGGTTTTACATTACATTCAAGAACCTCAAAATAGCATTCTTGTCTTTTTTCGTTTGCATCATTTCCTTGAGTTTCATTTTTTGTCTTTGATACTTTATGGTCTGATGATGAGGATGATGAGGAAAATGTAGGAAATGATGAATATAATTCTTGTACTATTGTTCCTTTTGAGCCTTCATCAGCAATAACAATATTTCTACAAATTGATGATGTACGATCATCTTTTAGAGAATATACTATTCTAATCGGTTCCTCAATCATCAAATTTCTTGGAATGTAAATAAAGAATCCAGATTGAAAGGCAGAGGAACCTAATGCGAGAAAACGATCATCTGCGTAATTGATGGATTTATCTAAAAAGTACTTTTTTACTAGTTCTGAATTGTTCTTTATAGCGTCTTGAATTGTCGAAATAATTAAACCCTTTTTAGATAATGCCTCTGGAACAAAAATATGTGCAACAGATGAACCTATTAAAAGTATGCTTGGAGAAGACTTTATCTCTTGTAGTCGCATCTCTAGGTCTTTTGAAATAGAATTCGTGTTCTCGTTAGAAAAATAAACTTTGTTTGGTTCTAAAAGAGTTAATCCAGAGTATTTAGAATACAAAGGTGAAACTTCATTGGGCAGGCCAGAAAATTTAGATAAAATCTCCTTTCTAGAAGACAACATCCACTGTGGTTCACTGTCATTTTTGGACAGTATTTCAAGTACATTATTTTCTGAAAGTAACGATAGCGGAATCATTTTGAATCAATCTTTATGAAAGAATAAAAAGACTAGTAATGGTGCTAATTTAGCCATTAACCTACCGAACCTTCCATCTCCATTTTTACCATTCTATTTAGTTCTACAGCATATTCCATTGGGAGTTCTTTGGTAAATGGTTCCATAAATCCACCGATAATCATACTCAAGGCATCGGATTCAGAATAGCCTCTACTCATTAGGTAAAATATT
>JBGTFK010000084.1:0-14487 GCA_041747305.1 Candidatus Nitrosocosmicus sp. | reverse complement strand
TGTAGAAGTACTAGAACCAAGAGATGGAATAGGAGGTCATTGCCTTCCCAAAGATACAAAGATGTTTGTTAATTCATCTAACACAATAAAAAGCAAGATACTTCAAGCAGCCATGGAGGTTGATGAGGACTATAGAGAATATTTTCAAAATGCTAAGGAATTGAATAAATCTGTAGACAAAGACTATGAAATCATAAAAGCGCTAAGATGAATTAACCAATGTCAAAGGACGCAAAAAGTGAAAATATTCTAGTTTTTGGGGCTCATCCTGATGATTTGGAAATAGGCATGGGAGGAACAATAGCAAAGTTGTCTAGACTTGGCTACAAAGTGAAATTAGTAATTGCCACTTTACCTAATTTTACCCAGAGTGATAAAAAAGACGAGAGAAGAATGGAGGCAGTCAGGTCGTCAAAGGTAATGGGATGTCCGGAACCCGATTTCCTAGATCTACCTCCAGAAGAGTTGACTCATAGCAGGAAACTAATCGGATTAATGGACAAATACATGGTTGATTATAAACCGGTTGCAGTCTTTACCCAATGGATAGGAGATTCACATCAAGACCATCAGGCACTTACCAAATCTGTCATTTCAGGTAGCAGAGATACTACCGACTTGTATATGTATGAAACAACCATCCCAGGAGGGATCACAGAGCAAGCATTTAGGCCACAGTTATTCGTAGATATTTCTGACTATATGGAACCAAAAAAATCAGCTCTAGAGTGTTTTGAATCTCAACAACTAAGATGCGGTCCGATTTGGATCGATGCAATAGAAGGTAGAGCTGCATTCAGAGGATACCAACTAAATTGCAAGTACGCTGAGGCATTTGAAGTGATTCGAATTTCAAAGTGGTAATCCTATATATTTTCAATAGTTTTTGGTAACGCTGTCAGAAATAGTCTACGATCGAAGAGTTTAATTTTTTGACAGATCCTTTTTGGATCATGGTTCTTTCATATTTTTCCTTATCAATATAGGATTCGTTCCAATATCTAAAACAAACAAGCGATTTATATTCTTGAGGTTTTACGTCTTCATTAAATAAAACGTTCCTAACCATTATATCAGGTTCGTTCACCCCAGCCACTGTTCTCATAGGTCCAGAGGCTGAAAACCTAGGATTTATTTCTATGACCTTAACTTGATTGTCATCCATATCTATTCGAGATTGGATATTGAGTGGTCCAAAAGTTTTTAATTGTTTGGCTATTTGATTGCAAACTTTCGTAACTTTGGGATACTTGTCTATAAAAGCCTTGTAGGTTTGACCGTGCTTTAATATTTTCTTAAGCGTTATCGTTGACATAATCTGATTCTTGTCCCTGCCCAGAGTCAATCCAGTGGTATATTCGTTAGAATCACCATGAAGATATTTTTGGATCATTGGTTTCCAGCCTATTTGTGTTATTGCTTTAGTGGCAAATTCTAGCTCTTCAATCGAGTTGACGATCTGAAATAGCTTTGACCCAAACCCTTCTCGCGGTTTTACGACTAGTGGAAATTTATGATCCTTTAGGAAGTCATCTAATTCATTGTACATACAAGTTGGAATTGAATTCAAATTATTTTCTTTTAAAAATTCGTTTGTCTTGTACTTATCCCGGCACATTTCTACTATATGTGGTTGGCTTGTAATGATGACTGTACCGGTTTTATTCTCGATGTATTCTTTATTTTTACAAAGTGCAGGCAGTTCTACATCTGAGCCTATAAATAGAACTTGAATTTTGCTTCTATTACATAAATCTACAACTGACTTTAGGTACTCTTTTGATGTTGGCTTTGGAATAAGGGAGAATTTGTGGGCTCTATATAGCCCCGCAGCCTCATAACTGATATCAGTTGCCAAGATGTTGTATTCATGCCTTCTAATCTTTGCATATTTATTGTGGAATTTCAATGATTTGATTATGCCTTGTGCTACTATTCCACCGGCTGAGGTAACGACTACATTAATGCTTTTCATTGAACTGAAAACATGACATGATCTCTCAATTTAAAAGCAGTGACTTGGTCAAATCATTATTATCAACTAATTTGTTAGACCATTCCTGTTCGATAACCTCGATCCCAATATTAACAGCATAGTCTATTATACAAGGTTTTAATTTCAACGCATTTTTTGATTTTTGGACGTTCTTTATGATATCCTTAAGCTTTCTTTGTTCTTGTTTATAGTAAAATAAATTGTTTAGCAAACTTTCTAATTGATCTTTATTGCTAAATATTTCATTTCGTCTTGATATTAGTGGGTCAATTTTTTTCCTCAATTCATTATTCTTTTCATTGATTTCAATAAAGAATTCAGATATATTGGATATTCCATTTTCCTCTAAATATTTTGAGGCTTCTCTTTGGGCAAACCCGGTATAAACATCGTTCCCAGGCCAAAGCATCATAGCAGGCAGTTTTATCTGCAAATCATCAAATACTCTCTTTCCTACCATCGTATATCCTATGCTTCCACCAGTACCCGAAATGTATCCGGAAATTGCTAATTCCCTTGATAGCAGAAGTAAGATTGGGATTGCGCGTGGTGATACCAAATCAATCTTGTTGTTTGGTATCGATACCTTCCCATACGTTCCAATTGATAATGATAGATTTTTTTTACAAGATATACATTTACCGATTAATGCAATTTCTCCATTATCCTTCCTGTTTATTTTCGAGGAAGCCTTGCTGCCACAATCACAGTGTAACCACAAAGGAGAATGCTTATTTAAGTTTGCACTAACGCCTGTAAATATTCCTTGATCTTTAAAATAGGTTTCTGATTTCTCCAAGGAACTTAGATAAATTTCATTTTCAGATAAAAGGAAATTATATCCCCTCTGAAATACTCGAGACAGATCTGACAAATTTACAAATAAAGTTTTATAATTCCAACTATTGTTGGCAATCTTTGACATGATAATTGAATTGAATTCAGAATAATTATCAGCTAGTAAAAATGACTCTTCGACTATATTCCAGAACTTTTGGAATCTGTCATACAGAGCCTTAACTTCAGATTTTGATAAATCCTTGTTACTTTTTATCCAATTATATATTTGATTTTCCCAATAATTTATCAAGGAGCGAGTCGGTGGGTCAGTCCTGCTTGAGATCTTCCATCTTTTTGAATCATTGATTGGATATCTCAAATCAAGTACCCCGGAGGAATTTCTGATACTAGGTAATTTTGCTATATGCATCCATTTATCATCCATAAAATCATGGTCAACTATTAAAAATACAGGAACGATAGTGTGGTTTTTTCTTTTATAGTGATTCGCCAGTGATTCTAATAATACTATTTTCTTAAAAACTCCACTAAAGGCAAACAAATTGGGTTGATGAATCCCAACGATAATTTTCGATCTTTCATCGGATAAAGAATCAATTTGGTCAGTTATCTTTTCATTGAGTGTTCGTGCCTTTGCATGAAAATTTGTAATAACCTTTTTGAGAAGTTCACGATTTGAGCCAATAAATTCATCTGTTTCGGGTAATGGACTCTTGTCTAAAATATCAACTGCTTCATCGAACTTTAACGGGATGGATTGTGCAAACCTGCTAATATCTGAATCTGAGGAATTCAGAAATCTGGAGAATATAGCACTTCGTTTACTATCACCGTCAATAGTGGCTACCGTATTACTTCCCAAACCTTTTAATCATTAATATGTATTTAAGTTTCTTTTTAACTATATCTTATTTCTCTTCTATAAGAATTATCAAATCCTTTATTCTATTATAATTGGCTATATCATTAAGAGCGTGTGCGTCGCTGCCGAGATGAAATTCTACACCATATTCTTTAAAAATATTTAAAAATTCCTTGGGTGGTCGGATATATTTTGAATTAATTTCTATCTTTTTTCCATTGGTAATTACCAGGTCTGCGATATTTCTTATTTCACTCTCATTTACTTTAAAATCAATCTCTGGTGCAAGATGTCCGATAACATTAACATCGGGATTTTTGATAGCCTTAACTAAACCCTCGTACCACTTTTCTTTGTTGTATTTTGTGTGAAAACTAGCTATGATAAAGTACTCATTATTTAAGAACTCATCGGGACAATCAATTTCACCGTCGACTAATATCTTGGCCTCAAATCCCTTGAGGATCTTGATTTTAGTTTTAGGAATGTAGTAGTCTAACTCATCGATATATTTTTTCGTCCACTCAGAATTTTTTCTCACGTGCTCTGTAATAGCGATCCTTTCTAGGCATAGAGATTCTGATTTAGTTATGATGTTTGGTATGGTTAAATCCTTTGAAGAATGGTCATTATAATTACAGTGAATGTGCATATCTTCTTTCTTATTTAGCATCATAATTTTATCGGAAAAAGATAAGTGGATATGTTTTATAATTTTTTTTAATTACAACGTTCAAAAATATTTATATCATCAACAAATTTAACAATATTAAAAACGGATGCCGATTGCGTAGAAAAATATCCACCGTATTGATTCCGGGTGCCTCTGCACCAGCGGGAATAAATACAATAAAATCGCTGAGATTATCAGATTATAGGGGCAAGATATTATCTACGGATTCTAACAGTTTATCTGCAGGTTTTTATTTATCTGACTATTATGAGGTGATACCAGAAGCTGAAGCAGATGATTACTTGGAAGTGCTGCTTAACATCATCGACAAATATAATATAGAAATTTTAATGCCTTCATCAGGGTACGATATTTTTCCGTTTAGCGAATTCAAATCTAAATTGAAAAAACACGGTGTGATTCCGGTTGTAAGTGACAGGAAAATTTTGGAAATCTGTAGAGACAAGATATATACATTTAATCACTTGAACAAATTTTTCCAGCTCCCTTATACAACCTTAAATCCAGATGAAATTGATACTTATCCGTTTATTGCAAAACCCCGTTTTGGGAAAGGTAGTAGAGATGTAATTCAGGTAAATGATGAGCAAGATAAGAAATACATTTGCTCAAAGTTCCCCAATATGATCTATCAGGAATTTTTGCCTGGAGATGAATATACCATTGATGTCATGAGTGATCTAGAGGGAAATCCAATATTATCGGTTCCACGTGTAAGATTACAAACAAAAAGCGGTATTTCTACTAAGGGTAAGATTGTTCTAGATAAAGAGTTAATTGATGAATCCATGAAGATAGTGAATAAACTTAAAATAATTGGGCCTTCTTGCGTTCAAATGAAAAAAGACAAGTTAGACCAATTTAAATTGGTAGAAATTAATCCTCGGCTAGGTGGCGGCACAATTTTTACAACATTGGCCGGTGCCAACTTTCCTAAAATGGTCGTGGATTTGGTCGAAGGAAAAAAAATAGAACCACCAAAGATATCTGAAATAACTGTACTAAGATACTTTGAAGAAATTGTCTTAGATGAAAGAAACAAGATTAATTGCAGCGGAAAAGACCTTTTAGAGAGTAATGAGTGTCGTATATGATTTTGTTTATTGGTTCTGTTGAATTTTGAAGAGTATCAACTTGAAAGTATTGTCCGGAAGCCTCTAGTAGCTGGCAAGGCCACATTCCTGTCAAATTCATTAGTACAACACCGAAACCTACACTCATCGCAAGAGCAACTGCGATTATGTCCGCATATTTAAATTCAAATTTTGATTTCAAAATTGTCCCCTTGGCTAAATATTATTAGATGTTTTCAATCTGTAAGCTTCATCTCCAACCGGTTTTCTTTATAGTAATTGCAGCGTAAATTAACAGCCATGTGTAAACGTAGGTCGACAAAAGCTGAAAAAACGGTCTATAAAGCCAATTCCTGTCGCCTGGATTTCTTAGCCTGAAATCAACCGCATATATCATTCCGGTAAATAATACCCCTGAAAACCATACAATAGGAGTTACAAAGTCGCCGACTAGGGGCAAGAAGACAACAGTAGTGGCTACAATGTATGGTCTGATAAATTTCATCGAGGTTTGCAAATAATACAAAAGTGCAAGATAAAATGGCCTTTTCCAAAAAATGCCTCCAGCAGCAAATAAACTTCTAATAAAACTTTTTCTCCATCTTACCTGTTGTTTTATTAACGAGTCAAGTGTAGGTGGAACTCCAATATTTACTCTTATGTTTTGAGAATATAGGACCTTCCAATAACCATTGATATCCTGCTTTGATTCACTATCACCATTATCGTTCTCTAATGCGTTTTCGGACATCGAGGTCTGGGCGGTACCTTGCGCGTTGAGGATTGGAATATCGGAATATTGTTGGTTAGTAGATTTGTGAGAAATCTTTGGAGGGCGAGTCCCCAAAACATGAGCCGTCATTCTCCTATCAGTGGCAAACTTAAATTCCATACCTAAAAATCTGTCCCGTGCCCATTGAGGAATAAAGTCTTGAATAGCAACGCGCCTATAGAAACTAAGGGACCCTGCACAACAGCTCACAGACGAATAAACGCTTTCCATCCCTTTTTGTGCTCTACACGCCCCATCAGCGTATACATCTTGCATTTTCTCAAGAAAGTGATCCCGAAATCCGCCAGAGTGTCTATTCTTAACTCGTCCATGTCCTGTGAGAGCTCCTACCTGTTTATCTGTGTAAAAAATTTGCACCGCCTTTTCAGTCGCATCAAGAGCCATGTCACAATCGCTATCCATAAAAGCGTATATCTCTCCGCGTGCAATCTTGCTAGCAGCCTCAATTGCCTTTTTCTTTCCCACGCTTTCCTTCAGATGTACCACTCTCAGGTTAACTGTTTTGTTTTTATCCTTAATCTTATCGAGAATTTCACCGGTCTTATCCGTACTACCATCGTCTATTACGATTATTTCCTTTTTCTGGTAGGTCTGGTCTATACATGACTGTACGCACGTATGAATGTCGGCTTCCTCATTTTTTACAGGAATGACAATTGATACTAGTGGCTTTTCATTCTCAGGAATTTTCCTATCTAAACTCTTGATAAATGGGTCTCGATACCGGAAATACGAAATGAATAAGATGTTAAATAATACAAACGAAGTTAAAATGCTATAGATTCCGACTCCCAAATCTATCACGTATACGGTCAAGTAAACCTTTGCAAATAAAATTGTCAGAACAGCTGATAAGAGTAATACCCTAACAAACCATCTTTTTTTATCTAATTCCTGTTTTTTAATGAATTCAGGTGGATTACTCAATGCCAAACATTAAATCAACTCGTCGATAAATTAGTTGAAATAAAGCTGTTTATTACTTTTTTCATATTAGCTTCTTAGATTAGGTTATATGAGATTCTTCTAGTAGAAAGATAAGTAAAAGAAAAAGGAGGGTGTAAATCAATTCTATATGTTAGACTTTTTGTCTAATTCCATCTCAATCTTTCAGTTTCTCTATCCTCCTTTGACGATTTTTTCCAATCTTTGTAGTGATTTCTACACAAATAAACACGCTTTTTTGAATTATCAAAATCTAAATCCTGTGACATTTTCGCCTTTGCCAGACTCATCGATCTATCTGCGGATTCTTCGCAGCCTAATACACTGCAAGTAATTCCCTTCTCTACCTTTCCCATTAGATAGCAAAAACCATTGTAATATAATAAAGTTAATGGAAATTTTGATAGCAGCCTATAAAGTAAAGTATTGGGCAGCTGGATTATGTACGACTATTGCAGCTGTAGAGAATTCAGGGTCAATTTGTCCACTTTCGGTAAGATTCATTCCACTGATAGAAGGGTTCATTAATTTCCATACCATGAAATGTTGGGTAATGTCTGGACAGCTAGGGTAACCCCAACTGTACCTCAATCCACCTGACTTTAAGTGAAGCTCATCTTTGATTTTGTAGTTAACCCAATCTGCTAAAGCCTCGGTAGTTTCTACTGCCAACCCGTGCAGGTAGTACGCATCGGTATAACGACCTTGTTTATTCCATTCATCAATTATCTGGGCAACCTTATTTCCCATTGTTACTGACTGAAATGCAACAACATCATCGAACTCTGAATCAAAATAATCTGCAAGACAAAGATGCAAAGAATTGCTAGACCTGGGGAACTCAAACACGATTTCTGAATCAATCTTTTTATCATCCTGATATGTTACTGAGAGATTATTGTTTCCAACCTTGCGGCATCGAAAGTAAGAATAAACTGCATGGGGATCAAATAATTTTTCATTTACAACTTTGACCTTCCATTCTTTGAGTAATTCTTCATATTCCTCTTTCAATTCGGTAGCCTTCTTTCCCCTTAACCCCCACGACAGGACAAAAAGGGATTTCTTGTTCAAATATTGCCATATTTCATCAAGCGGAAGGTCCTTATTACCAAGTCTGTTTACAAAATTAAATTTAGGCGGTACAGGCTTATTTTTTACTGGCTTTACGCTGCTAACTATATTACCAAGGTCTTGAATACTGGCAGCCTCGTCATATTTTCTTTCCTTCCAACTTGTTAATTTTTCCAACCATTTATTCATGTATTCTTGTTTACCCCCGCTCATTAGATTATTCATAACTTTCAGCCCCTCAAACGCAGTCTTGCAGTAGAATATTCCGGCTCTGTAAATATTGCCGTCCCCCTTTGCTATCCTATTAATATAATCACTATTAATTGCAGCACCACCACATAAAACTGGAATGTCCATCTTATTCTCTCGCAGAAATTCTGAGAAAAGCTGCATTTGTTTTGATGTCGAAACCAATAACGCGGATAATCCCACAGCATCTGCTCTTACTTCTTTAATCTTGTTTACTATGCTAGGAATAGGAACTTGTTTACCTAAATCAAAAACTTCATACCCATTGTTAACCAAAATTGTCTTTACCAAATTTTTTCCTATATCATGCACATCTCCGTAGACAGTACATAATACAATTTTTCCTTTACTGATTCCCTCTTGTTTTATCAAGTATTTTTCTAGCTCCGAAACGGCGGCCTTCATGCATTCGGCTGACTTTAGTACAAAGGGTAGTATCAATTCTCCTGCTCCAAATTTATCTCCTACTTCTTTCATCGCAGGAAGGAGTACTTCATTTAGTGTTTCTACTGCCGCATCATGCAATTTTTCTGTATTACCTGAAAGTTTTTTCCTCTTTGTACCGTTCTCTAGTAACTCATCTGATATAGAAAAATTATCTTTTATTGGAATTTTATCTGATATGGATAAAACCACATCATTTTCAATACCATCTTTTAGTCTGTTAACGATTCTAAAGTAACATTTTTTGCCTGCATCCCAACTCGCATCCATTTCCATCAAATTATTCTGTTTCTGATTTCCTGTAGCTCCTGTTCCTGTTCCGCGAACACCATCATTGGAACTAAAGTAAGATATCAATTCAGACAATGCATTATTATTATTATTAAAAATTAGGTTTTCGCATATTCCCTTTTCCTTCGAACTGATTTGAGGATATGGGATGATATCTTTGGGATTTATTATTACAGTATCAAGACCACTTTTTATTGCATGGTACAAGAAAATAGAGTTTAAATATTTTCTGGCCAGCGGTGGCAATCCGAAACTGACGTTACTTAATCCCAAAGTAGTCAAAGATTTCGGATATTTTTCTTTTACTATCTTGATCCCGTCTAGTGTATGAGAGGCAGATGCAACATATTCCTCCTCACCTGTTGCCAACGTAAAGGTTAATACATCAAATATTAGCTGCCACGATTTTAGACCCAGTTCAATTGCTTTGTCATATATAATACCCGCAACCTCTAATTTTTCCTGGCTTGTTTTTGCCATTCCCTTAGGTCCAATGCACATAGAAATCGATGGTGCTCCGTATTTCTTCATCAGGGGAGTAATTTGATTAAATCTACTTCCATCACCTTCTAGGTTAATGGAATTGATTATGGGAACGCCAGGAATTTGTTTGAGTGCAGTAGCAATAACTTTAGAATCTGTTGAATCAATTACTAAGGGCGCCTCTATTTCTAAACTAAGCCTCTTGACAAGCTTTTGCATGAAATCCTGTTCATCCGACCGTTCTGTTGTAGCAACGCATACATCTAAACAGTGTGCACCATCCTCTACCTGATATCTTGCTAACTCAATTAACCCGTCAAAATCATTCTCCAGAACCATTTTCTTGGCTTTCTTTGATCCTTGAGAATTTAATCGCTCCCCAATGATTAATGGCCTGGGATTTTGATGAAGCTCCAAGGAGGTTAAGGCAGAAGATACTTTTGGTTTTTCATTGTATATTTTTTTCATTTTAATTCCCTGTCTGGAATATCAGAAATTAAGTGGCAGTCCCATTTTCAACAGATAAATTTATGTGAGTTTTATTTTTTGAGTTAAGCATAGTGCGTAAGTGCTTGATATGATCTACCGATGTGCCACAACACCCTCCGATTATTCTTAACCTTTCATATTTATTGACGAATTCAGAAAGTTTTAGTGTAATTTCTTGTGGGGTCATTAAATATTTAGCCAAACCATTTTCATTCACTGGCATTCCAGCATTTGGCATAACTAAGATGGGTAACTCGTCTTGCTCACATAACCATTGTACACTAGGGGTCATTTCCATGGGTCCAGTAGAGCAATTTAAACCAAACACATCTATATCTAAATTAGTCAAGGTTGTATAGGCTGACTGAACATTTGATCCGAGGAGCATTTTTCCATATTGATCTAGGGTTACATTTGTAATTATCGGTACAGTCTTTTCTAACTTGTTCATTGCGCGGAAACAACTTTCAACAGCTAGTTTCATCTCTAGGACATCTTGTCCAGTTTCAATTAGAAGTGCATCACAACCTCCAATTATCAGTCCCTGAGCTTGAACAAAAAAGGCTTCTTCGATTTCCCCTAATGAAATGTTTCCTAGATCAGAATCGTTTGAGCTAGGTAAGTATCCTGAAGGACCCATCGAACCGATTACATAAACTTGTCGGCCCAGTTCTGTAGATGATTCTTTAACAAGTTTTACTGCTCGAACATTAAAATCGATGGTCTTGTGTCCCTGTCCATATTCATCCAACTTGAGCTTATTGCTACCAAAGGTATTGGTTTCAATACAATCACTGCCTGCAAGGATGTAGTTCTTATGGATCGTCTTTATCCATTCAGGACGGGTATAATTCAAACTATCGTTAAACCCTTCTTTATTATTGAGATAATCATTCTCTCTAGGTTCGTATTTTTGAATTTCAGTACCCATGGCACCATCACATAAAAGAACTTTAGTAGCTATGTCATTAAGAAAGCCATTCAATATAATTATTATTTTATATATGACTTTATTTGTTTATAATTCTTTCACCTAAATCCAAAGCAATTAAAAAGAGATTTATAGAAAATTACTCTTTAGGAATAATGGGTTCATAGTTCAGCATGGATAGAATGACTGCCTGCGGAGCAGCTGGTCGAGGGTTCAAATCCCTCTGGACCCGACTATATATTGGTCTTTAAATTGGATTCCTTTGTTAATGATATTATAATATATGGCCGTTGAAGCAACTAAATCGAACTTTGATCATTTTCATCTGACTGATTCATTAGTAGATGCTGATATTAATAACAAGATTGACTTAATTAGACGATACTTAGACAGGAATTCTGAACCTCATACTATTTTCATAATCCTATAAAATCTTCTAATACAAGAGAGAAATATGATCGTAGGTTAAAACCATTAAACTTGTGGACAACATTGCCAAAACTATGGTTAAAACAGATGTAAATGATTTATCCATTATCAATTAATTTCGTATCGACCGCCATCAATATTTGAATACTATTTTGAAATTATTATGCCCTTGAAATTCTAAAAATACTAAATAAAATGGAATGAGGAAAAAGAGGAGACTAACTTTAGGTCATTTAGAAAATTACTCATTAAACTGTGTCCAAGCTATAGTGCAGATTTCACCGCGTTTCAATATTTTCTTAAGGGATTGGAATTTACCCAAGCGATGCTATATTTTTTATATACAGAAAAAAATGATTGTTCGATATTATCATAGGTCGCAATAAAATAAGAAGAAATTGAACTATGGTTTGCTATCTGCTAGCAGGAGCCTTTTGACCAACCAACTTTATATCCTTTGGCTACCTCGCCGGTCCCCGGGTTATAATGAAAACAATTATCATGATCCGACCATCCCTGTTTACATCCTTCTACCCATGCTTTAGACTCTCCGTAATCTGTACAATGTTTTACAGCATCTGCGGCTTGATATATGATTAATGATGGAGCTAGGGCCATCGAGGTCACTGCAATTGCTATTGCAAATAATTTTGTAGTAATTTCCATTAATCAAGTTGAATTTGTCATGTATAAAAATATTTAATATTTCTTTTGATGGATAAAACTAATTTCAACATTTTTTTAAATCCTTAAATTTCTTAGTCAAAGGTATCATCTATGGCAAATATATTATATAGTGGTATTTTGTCTCTTATATGATGAAAATTAGTAATCAGGTAATGACATTAATGGTACTGTCTATGACTGTTGCAATAGCTGGGATAGCCCTATCAACAAGTTTGACTCCATCTATGATATTTGCAAATCACGAGTTTGCAACTAACATGACTGGTCAAGAGGAGGTTCCACCCGTTGACACACAAGCAATTGGTGAAGCGATGTTTGTCCCAATCCAGCCAACAAATGAGACAATCGGTTTCTATGTCAATGCTTCAGGAATTGAGGCTGTAACACAAGCTCATATACATAGCGGAGTTCAAGGAGAAAACGGGCCAATTGTAGTAACCTTATTCACATTCGATCCGACACAGAATCCAGATCAAAATGGGATTACAATAAATGGCAATATCACAGCAATTAATTTAGAGGGTCCAATGCAAGGTAAAACAACATCAGACTTGATAGCAGCAATGAAGAATGGTAGTACGTATGTCAATGTTCACACCGAACAAAACCCAAATGGTGAAATTAGGGGACAATTAGTGGATATACCATAATTATTTCGGTCTATTTGCGATGGGGAATATTATCCTTCTTTTTTTAGATCCAGCTTTATACCAAGCTCTCTCATTTTGAAGATTGATTGCTTAAAAAGCGTTTTATATATCTTTAACATGTTAAGAATCCCGGATTGAACCCAATATCAGCACTCCTCCCTCTAGACCCGAATCATATATCAAGGCTTTTTAGGAATCAATTGAATATTGCATCATTGAGGGCACCCTGCTCATAAAAGTATTGATGGCCTACGAGGATGAGTTGGATTATTTCTATATAAAAGGGAAATTCTACATTTATTAAAACATTCAAAGAACCCACCCCTTTCTTAAACAACCGATATGCCTTTTCAAATCACCCGACAAGAAATCACTATGAAAGAAAATTCGATTTTTTCGATATTATATCAAATCTGATAGACCAATAACCTTAAACCCATTCTCCTTCAAATACCTCATTGCTGATTCAAACAAATCGATGCTTGATGTATATTCACTGCTTTCATGATCTATATTGTGATAGATCAACACAGGTATTGCCTTAATTTTCCCATTTGTATTATACTCACTCTATCTTTCAACTACTTCGACAAATCTCTTGAGCATATCTTCATCAGAATGATAATCATCTCGGTCAGAGTCATGGCTCCAACCCATTATGGAGTATTTACAGTATTCTGAATCTAAAAATGCTAACGGATCAGTGGCAGTTCTTGCTATCTCATAGTATTCTGCTATCTTACTAACAATTGCTTCATTCTCATATCCTCAATTAAAAGGATAAGAAAACGCTCTGACAGTGCTTACGCCATTATTCGCAAGGCATTTCTTAGAGTCCACCACCTCTTTTTCTGCTTGCTCTTCTGACAATTCATCCAAATTATCATGATTCATTGTATGCGAACCTATTTCATAACCGCTTTCTTGCAACATGAGTATATCGCTCCAACTCATATGGGTATCGTCTCCTTCCTCATTGCCTTCAGAAACAAAGTTACACACTATGAAAAATATGGCAGGAAAGCAATATTTATCCAAAATTGGTTTGGCGTATTCTATTTTACCTTTCTCCCCGTCATCAAAAGTTATTATTGCAATCTTCTCTACATTGAGGTCCAGGATTTTAGTTTAAGTTTTTTTCTTCAACTCTTTCTTCATCAGGGTTTTCTTCGGATAATTGTCCAAATACGACATATTTCTCATCAATTGCATACTGAAGAATATTGGATACACCTGCAATTGCAAGTAATATAAAAGCAAAACCTACCCTTAAATCGCAAAAGTTCATGTATGAGCGCACTAAAAAGGAGATATAAACATTATGTTACTAAAACGAACGAGAATCATGATGATAAATCATCTTTTATAAAAAGTCTCTAACTAATCAGCTTCCTCGGCCTTTGGTCTTTCGAACCACTCTATCAAATCAGATATAATGGGTAAAATGTAGTTAAATGAGGCTGGGTCATTATTCTTTTCATTTCCTAACAAATAAAGCTAGTCTAATGGAGTATAATGTGTTAGTGAAACAAAGATACTACCAAAAAGACTAGCATCATATAGTTCATCATCCATTCTAATTAGCATTTTATATCT
>JBGTFK010000083.1:0-23986 GCA_041747305.1 Candidatus Nitrosocosmicus sp. | reverse complement strand
TATTGATGTATTGATGTATTGATGTATTGATGTATTGATGTATTGATGTATTGATGTATTGATGTATTGATGTATTGATGTATTGATGTATTGATGTATTGATGTATTGATGTATTGGTTGTTTCTATACATATAGCATTTATGAGCAGCTCGATATTTACATGTTATCACTTATTTAGCAGAAGTTTCTCGAAACGAAAAAGCTTGGTCTATTTTGCTATTTATTTTTTAGACATTCATTACAAATCCAAACATTGTCAATATATTTTCCTTCTTTAATTTGGCCCTCTTTTTCTACTTCTGGTTCAATGTGATCACTAACGAAGCTCCCACATTTACTACAGGTGGGTATTAAATTTCTGACCATAGTTATTTTGAGATATGACGCTTCTTAAAAGTTTTGGAAAAATTTAAGAATTGCGAATTTTAACGAACCGTGTGTATCTAAAATATTCACGTCATCAGACAGAACAATCCGACTACTGTGTAATTCATTAATTTGAGTGGGAAAAATCGAAAATATGATGAATGTGTATTATTTTATGATTTAAATTTGTCGCCCGCATCTATATATGTAAGATCGCGATATTCTAGTGTATTCCTATTTTTTATGTGTAAAGCTACTAAATTAATTATGTTTCTATGAATGGCAATTAACATGCAATAAAAATTGTTTAACACTAATCTGTCAATCAAAGATATAGACAATTGTCCGTAATTTTAAAAAAATTGATTCTAAAAAAAAATTGATTCATTATCTGCATATCAGGATATACATTCGAGTCTAATTCTAAAACTGCTAGAATATTAGAGTATTGCAATCAGTTAGCAATCCCAATATATTTTTTCTAAAATATCAATGATATGAATAAAACAAATATTCAAAACAAAAACAAAAAACTCTTTGTTGCATCAATTGCAATAGTGGTCGCATTAGCTCTATTTGTCAGTCCAATGCTTAGCATAGATGATGCTTTAGCCACTCACAACAAGAAAAATAAAGCAAAACAGTCCATAGATCAAACACAATCATCAAACCAAAATGCTGGATGTGTATCAGGTGGAACAACCTTTCTCTCATGCAACAACCTTAGTTTCCAACACCAAAAGAATAGTGGAAGCAACGCCTTAGCACAAGTTGGACAGGGTGGAAACTCGGCAGAACAAAGCATCAGCCAATCTCAATCTTCTGAACAAAACAGCCAAGTAGTATCTGGTGGAGATACAATAGGTTCTGGTAACAACATTAACGTCCAAAGTCAAGAGAATACAGGAAGCAACGCCTTAGCACAGGGATAAATGATCTCCCCTCCTTTTTTTCACAATTTAGTTATTTGATACTTCATATCTAATCTAATGAATGTCTGCAGAACTAATATCCACGAGAATTTTCTAACAATTCTGAAAGATTCTTCTTAATTTTCCTTTTTAGATGTATTGATATATGTTTTCTAAAATATTTATCATAAACAGGTTCTGATCTCATTTAATCAAAAATAATACATAACCTAAAAAATAACTCATGATTTATGATCTAGATTGGCAAAAGGACCAAGATATGTAATAATAGACGCCCCTTCAATACTTGGATTACATGATACAGGAGTACAAGATCTTCCGGAGGCATTGAAGAAAGCAGGATTAATGGATAGATTGAATGCAACTTTTGCAGGCAGAGTTCAACCATCTATGCTTTACGATCCAACACGAGACCCTATCACACATTTATTGAATGGTACTTCTATCGCGTTATTTTCAAAAGACCTTTCTAAAAGAGTAAATAATGAAATAATAAAAAAGAATTTTCCAATCGTATTAGGAGGTGATTGCAGTATTCTCATTGGCGCCCTTTTAGGATTGAGACGAATTGGTAGATATGGATTGTTTTTTATTGACGGCCATTCTGATTTTTATCAACCTCAAGCCTCAACAACTGGAGAAGTTGCTGATATGGAACTAGCTATTGTGTCAGGCAGAGGACCAGATATTCTTTCTAATATTGAAGGTCTAAAACCACTTGTTCTGGATGACGATATCGTTGTTTTTGGTTATCGTGATTCTGAACAATCAATTAGGTATGGAAGTAACAATGTAAGAGATACCAAAATACAGGTATTCGATCTTTCTGATGTCCGAAATTTAGGAATAAACGAGGCTACCTCTCTGGCGGTTTCAAATTCCATAACGAATGAGGATTTATTTGGTTTTTGGATTCATTTGGATGCTGACGTATTGGATGACCGAATAATGCCAGCGGTTGACTATAAGTTAGGTAATGGCGGGTTAGAATTTTCAGAACTATCCTACCTTCTAAAAACCCTCACTTCGTCTCAAAAGGCCATTGGAATGACTATTACTATCTATAATCCAAACCTAGATTCTAACGGTTCTATTGCAAAAAACTTTGTAGAATGTATAGTCGCAGGGTTGTTATGAGATAAACAGTATTCATAAAATTTTTCAAATCTTTTTCATTTTATCCAGTTGAAATGTTTCATCAAATTAACTTTTCTGTTTGAGACTTGTTTATTATTCGTGAATATCTAAAATCCATCGTGACCTAAGTATGATTTCTAACAATTCTAGTTATCCAAGCAAACATTTTGTCCCCTCTTCCAAAGTTATATATTGGATGGTCAATCCTCTTCTATGAATAGTCGATAATCAAAATTCACAACGTAGCAAAACTATACTACGATGCGAACTGGGTCGGTATGAATGAGGACTACACTATTGATTAGTACTTAGTTATAGTGAAATGATAGGCTCTTTCAACTTTGCATTATATTTTAGCTTGGTAAAGATTTGTAAAAAGTCGTCAGATGGTCCTTTAACGTGAATCTCTTTTCGTTCGGAAATTATTTTGGCTGGTCCTTTTGATAACAATGAGTACTTAGTTCTTGTGCTAGACGCTCTTGGGGGGTTCCCCTTTTTGACTCAGGATATCAACTGCCCTGCAGGAACATTTTATCATGTTACTCATATTTGAGTACCTATATGAAGATGATCCGAATCTCTTCTAATAGATAGCAGTTAGAAAAGTATTAAATTCTAATAAGGTCTTACAGGTAGAAGCAAGACCTTATAGGGAGATATCGTTTGGAGTTTAAATATAAGTTGAACATATTAAAAAACTTTTTGAGATTTAATTTTATGTTTAACACAAAATCAGTCAAGAAATCGGAATAAAACTCAGTCGTTTTAATTATTAATTTTGCTAAACTTTTCATGAATCAGATCATAAACATTAGAGAATTTGCATAAAATCAGAAATTGCGGGATATCATATAGTAATAGGTAAACATATTCTTGTTAGCACATTCGTTGGAGTTTAGTGAGGTTTGAGTTCGAGTGGGGCTCTAGATATTTTGTATCTGAATCGGATGCAAATTTAAGGAAAATCTTAATAATTAATTAGTTGACATCATCTGCGACTTTACAGTTTTAAACTAATGTAAATCAGCCGGTGAGTTGATGAAGGTGGATATTAATCAGAATCTTCCATGTTTAAAATAACTGAAATAGCTAAAGTGAATAATCTCTATACCATTTTGATCAGTTATCGTAATCGATTTTTCTTTTACATCATGTAAAAAATTAAGATACAAAAGGTTACCACCTGATTTTTCAAATTCATTGCGATGGGATTTTCTATCATCATTAGATGGACGAAGTACTAAAATCTCCTTGTCAAAATCGATTATTAATTCATGCGTTAAACCTTCAAAGAAAAAATAAATAAAAGGCGAATTGGCATCCAGAAATTCTCGCATCCGCATGGGGTTATCAGACATATAGAGTAGTTAGGAGCAAGCTAATTAATTATTTACTATAATGAAAATG
Source organism: Candidatus Nitrosocosmicus sp. (assembly GCA_041747305.1). GTDB lineage: Archaea > Thermoproteota > Nitrososphaeria > Nitrososphaerales > Nitrososphaeraceae > Nitrosocosmicus. The sequence goes on along the minus strand of JBGTFK010000083.1, from coordinate 20,143 downwards.
AATTTAGTGTCATATAGCATACTAGAGAGCAAAAATTAAGATTTTAGAAAAGAATCGTCATCAACCACATAGCCTGTTTTTGTTTTTGAGATAAGATGAAGAGACTAGGGTGCAAAAATTAACAAGTTAACTGGTTTAAAAAAATATTTTTCAATTCCCCTATATTATGTATTTAGAATGAGTCTAGTGGTATCATGGCAGATAAATTGCATTCGTAACAAATCTCTTTTTTGTCTTAGATGTACTGTTGCGACTATACTTTTGATCCCTTGCACGCTTTTATATTTTCAACTTGTATCTTTCTTCATGAATGAATCAAATATATCAATAGTAGGTGAAGAGAAACCAAGTCATATACAGAAAATTACTCCATTTCTTTGGTTTGATAATCAAGCTGAGCAAGCAGCAAATTTTTATGTCACAGTTTTTAAGAACTCAAAAATGGGTCAAGTTACACGATATGGAAAAGAAGGGTATGAGATTCATGGAATGGAAGAAGGTACTGTGATGACAGTAGACTTTGATCTAGAACGTCAAAAATTTGTGGCTCTAAATGGTGGTCCAGTGTTCAAATTCAATGAAGCCATTTCGTTTCAAGTGCTCTGCGACACTCAAGAAGAACTGGACTGCTATTGGGAGAAACTGTCAGAAGATGGCGACAAAAATGCACAACAATGTGGTTGGCTCAAGGACAAATATGGGGTCTCTTGGCAAATTGTACCTACGGTTCTGTCCAAAATGATACAAGACCAAGATCAAATAAAATCGCAAAGGGTGATGAAAGCAATGCTTCAAATGCAAAAGCTCGATACACAAACTTTAATTCAAGCTTATGAGAAAACATAGGATCAATTTTAGTTTGTATGAAAAATTAGATAATTCTGTTTCCTTTTTTATCTTTCGCTTATAATGATTGAATATGGTTACCATTACAGAAATTGCAATCAAAAAAAGGCTCAACTGATCGATATCCTTCAGGATTTTTTCCTTTCCTTAATCGTTTATACTAATCGTTCATTAATTTATGATATGTTGTCACGCCCCTGATTGGACATATCTATTAAAGGTTATCAAAAGTTTGATCGAAAAATATTTACTCCAAATTGACGGGTCTTCAAATATCCGATTATAGCTCATTATAACGTTTTGGTATCGTGATTCTATAAGGATTATCTATCGTATTATACAGTGTGAAGAGTAAAATGGTTTGAGTAACGATGTTAGTAAAAGGATCCATGTATTTAACGTTTAATAAATAAAAAATGTTATGAGCACTAATAATAATATTGACTGGGCTGACGTCATAAAGAAAGAAGCAAGAGGTATCAATGACGCTGATCTTGGAGAAGTACAAGAAGTACGACAAAACCTAGTGATTACGAAGGCCGGTGTCGTTGACAAAGAGGTATAGTCCATCCCAAAGAATCTTGTAGAAAAATATGATGGACATAATTTATGGTTTAGAGTAATAAAGGAAGAAGCTGAAAGTCAATATAAAACAAAGGACTAGTTTTATCACATAAATAGGAATTCAATTTTTTCGATAATTCCCATTAGAAAGCAAGATAATAAGCGAAATAGTAACCACATAATATGCCTGTCAAAATGAACTTTTATAAAGTTCGTGTAGAAAAGTAAAACCACCATGTTGGTATGTCAATTTCGTCATTGTTTCATACTACATATTCAACCATTGCCATAAATAGTAAAAATTTATAAGATCGAAAACAAAAAAAGACCTGTATTTGTAGTGATGGTGATGGTGATGACTAGCATAACCGATGTCAGACGATCAAATTCGGTTATGATAAAGTCATTAAAAAATTTCTCTTTTTCTTAATTGATAGTTATTTGAATAATAATGGTCCGAAAATACCACTATCTAATCTCAACCTTGTTCTCTTATCGTGGGAAAGATCATAGATAATGTTGATGTTATATAATCAATTCTTGTCTTGTCAAATTTATTGTTTTATTGATTTTTCAAGAAAACGATTGACATGATAATTATTAGGTAATGAAGTTTGAAATTTACAGATCGTCGATCAAATGGTCATCTGTTCGACCCTTTGTTTTAAGGCATTGTTCATTTCCTTAAAACTATGATACATATCTTTATCCAAACTATTTCCAATAATGCCTACAAGAATCCCTGTAAAGATCTCTTTATGTACAAAGTGCACGTGATTAGTTTCCAACGAGTCAATTATGAAAATGCGTTCCCCATTGAAAAATCCCGGTATGAATGATTTTCCATACCAACGAAGTTCACGATTAGATTCCACCTTAGTTACTGTTGGCTGATAAGTTCTATTTTTTCCATGTGATGTGTGAAGATATATTTTGAGCGTTGTACCAACAATCGGTGTTCCATCTATTTGACGGATGAAAGGGTTCCACTGGGGAAAGTTTTTAAAATCTGTTAGTACCTCCCATGTCTTACTAGCAGATGCATTAATATCAATCTCTGTAAGAATTTCTTTCAATTTACATCCTATTGATAAAAGTAGCCGTTTATACTTTTTTGATAACATGCCTGTGATAACAGAAATTAGTTGTTTGGCTCAATATCGTCCTATTCCAAAATGGAGCTGCGGATGGATGGATAGATGGATGATATTATTTAAGCTATATACCCTGTAATTGGATTTTTTTTATTATTGATAACGTCCATATCAGATTTGTTAACATAGTCTATTAGAAAAAATCAAAACAGAATGTAATGTAGTATAGCGGGAGCAGTGTTGACCGCCTACCACATTCTTGTTCTTTTAGACTCATTGATGTATTCTGATATCACGAACTTGCCTAAAAATCACCTAAAATACCTTTATAGAGCATAATTGTGGATACTTATTCGGATACAATTGTAATCAGAATCGAAATTGGATTTTCATTTAACGATATGGATAAAAAACAGAATGTGTTTGTCGAGTTTAACTTCATGGGTTTGTTCGAGGATATCTTAATCTATACCGGGAGCAATTAACACATTTTTCACTAGTCGAGGAAGATTACTAAAGAATTTCTGGTCTTTATTAAAGACTGCTCCAATTGCCTCGTCAGAATATGAGCTGAGGCCTCCAACCAGTCCTATAAACTCTGGATTTTCATTACTGAAAAAGGAAGCTACAGTACCGTTATTTACATCATCCGAGTTCTCCAGATAATGAAAATATCCTGCAGGAACAAAAAAGACTTGACCTTTGCCAATTTCGGCTGTCTCTATATCCTTGTTGGGCCCATATACGGTAAATAGAACTTTTCCTTCTATGACGTAGTTCAACTCTCCTGCGTTTGGATGAGTGTGGGGTTCTACTATTCCTTTGGGTCTCAGATTCAGGAGAAATACGGATAGGCCTTTGAGTATTGGAAAATAGGGTACACTTCCCAAAACAGCAGTTCCACCAGGCGTTTGTACCTGAGGAGTGGTATCACTAAGATTCAAAGTATGTGAATTTGAGGCTTGGATCTCCTGGTTACTATTGATTTTAGAAATATCGATTGTTTTCTTACCAAATATTACATCCTGAGATGGTAAGTCACCTAATTCATCAAATAATCCAGGGGAGTTAATTCCAAAGATACTATTCAAAATCCTTGTTGGTAAAGACCCAACTGATCCCGATATCCCCAAATCTTCAAAACGTTCATCATCATAAACAATAACAATTTTCAACTCTTCTTCACCAATATTTTCAATATCATGCCAGCATCCTTTAGGTATAAAAGTCAGTTGTCCAGGACTTATCATGATTGTATCTTTTCGAGCATTATTACTATAAATTGTCATTTTAGCGTTTCCTGAAATGCAGTAATTCAACTCTGCCGCATTTGGATGCCAGTGGGGTTCGCGAACTCTCCCTTTTTCCAAGCGAAGCAAGACTGCTCCCATCCCTTTTAAAACTGGAAAGTTATCAGCATTCATTACCGTCTTACTACCATATGGCATAGAGAGTTGAGGTTTTGTTCCATCCAAATCAAAAGTGATGGGAGAAGACTTGTGATCGTTCATTTGCTATTTTTATTGATAATCTTAATAAGTTTTATGATGAGTACAGTCCAGTTGCAGCATCTATGTTCTTTTTTAATTCATATGGACAAATGCATGATACAAAAATAAGCTTTGGTAGATTTTTGTATATTCTACAACGTAATATTGTACATACCTCTAATCCTATAATACAAATAAACACAATAAGGAAAATTGTATACAAGCATACTAGCACCACTATGATCTTGCAGCACCGTTAAGTTTCACTGTGCTGACTCAAATAAGATGATGGGTCTCTTCAAAGATCAAACTTTGAACCAATGATAATGCTGATTGGCCACTATAAACTTGGTTTCTATCGATAGGGGGAGACGGCTAAACTGACGTATTCTATTGGGGTCAACATTCTTGTTCTGATCAAGCGAAACGATTAATAAATGATTTATGTTACTCAGATACTGTTTGAGATGAAAAGCCATAAAAGAATGAACGCATTTTCCAATAATTTTCACATATGTGATTCAGGCAATATTGGTTAAGAAAAAAAACCAAACCAATGAAGAATGATACTTGTTTCAGTCCTTCTTGTTGGAGACATTTGTGATCTTGAAATCAAAGTTACTTACTATGGAGACCAAGAAATGAGGTTATTGTCTATGGCAATAAACCCCTAATCCTCATTTCTATTGGACTATACGGATGCAGTGAACACCTTAGCCGTATAGATAAAATCTTTCTAACTTGGTATAAATATGATATTCAATAATGTTATAAAAAAAATAACTAAACTATTTATATAAAAACTAAACCATTCTTTGTCTTCAAAACCCTGGTCTAGATAATTGCCCACATTTCCTTAGGACTGAATGTAACTAATATTGAGAATGTCTATTGAGCAATTCAAGTATTGAGTATAGCATGACTATTACAATTACTCTGTGACAAATGCAAATTCTACAACAACCGTTGACTTGTTAACCTGATTGGATCAAGTTCCAAGTGGTAGTAGGGTTAAGTAGATTATGAGGACGTCCACACGACTAAATATTTGAAAAGGGTAATTTGATAATCAACAGACTGCAGATTAGAATTTGTGCAACTATGTGTCAGGCTTAGCTTATTATTATTTTTGCGAGGTCAAATTAGTCTTTAAAGATCATTACGATTAAAAAAATAATATTGTGAACATAGAGTTAAGATAATGTGCCTGATCCGGATGCTAAACCTTTAGAAGAGATAAACGTCAAGATTGGGAAAGTGTAGCTACTGGGTGGCAAAAGTGGTATAAGACATTTGAAAATGGTGCTCATAAAATGAGTCACAGATTAATCACTATGGCAGAAATAAAACCAGCCTCAAAAGTTCTTGATATAGCAACTGGTATAGGAGAACCTGCCATTACTGTATCAAGGTGCGTCGGCCCCAGGGGGCATGTGTTGGCTACAGACATATCATTACAAATGTTGTCAATTGCAAGACAGAGAGCAGTCTCAGAGAACTTGGAAAAGATAATCGACTTTAAAGAAGATGATGCAGCAACAATGGACTTACCCGAATCAAATTTTGACGCGGCATTAAGTAGATTGGGATTGATGTTTTTAGATGATCTTGACTCAGGATTATCTAATATTCATAAATCACTGGTTAACGGCGGACGTTTTGCGGCTAGTGTTTGTGCAACATCAGAGAAGGTTCCTTAACTTGTCTTGGCTATGGATACCGTAAGAAAGGAACTTAATATTCAATTATTATCTCCTAGTGGAACACCAGGACCATTTAATCTAGATGATGAAGATGTTCTTAAGAATTCTTTTATTAGCTGTGGATTCAAAGACATTCGTATTGAACGGATTAATGTAGCCTTTGAGTTTGATACTGTTGAAGTATTCACACATTTTACAAAAGATATAGCCGCTCCGGTTCTTGCAATGTTAGCCGATCAAACTTTAGATCGCAGAGAAAAGATATGGAAAGTAGTTACAGAAGTAGCAGCAAAACACGTCAAAATAACAAAGATTCTATAGTCCTAGATAATGAAGGGATATACATGGTGGGTAAAAAATAATGATTTAATACACCAACTATGATACATTTGCAAATAGTTAAAAGCAATAATGTGTTTTTATTTTTTGATGAAAAAATCTACTATAATTACTTTACTAGCAATTTTTATACTTCCTTCCTGCTTGATAGCACCTACATCGTCAATCAATGCTCAACAAAGTACGGGTTTATCTGCTATGACTCTGGTGAGTTTTGGGGATAATAGTTCTTCTACCGGTGCAATCCTTCAATCAATAGAAAACAAGACGATAACGTATTTTGGAGGAAACACCACAGGATATTTGGTTTATCCAAACCAAAACCAAAGCGGCAGCGAAAAAGCAAAACTTCCTGCTGTCATTCTGATTCATGAAAACAAAGGATTGAATGACTATATCAAAGAATCAGCCAATCTGCTTGCCAAAAACGGATACGTGGTATTAGCTGTGGATCTTTTTAACGGCGAAGTCGTAACCAACAATTCGGAACGCTCAGGAGAACTAACTGGGGCGATTAGGGGAAATCCGGATATTGCGATAGAAAACATGAAAGCGGCTGTAAATTATTTGAGATCCCTTGACAATGTCGACCCGTCAAAGATAGCATCCCTGGGTTGGTGCTTTGGAGGTCAACAATCATTGGAATTGGCCATCAACAGCAAGGATGACCCTCTAGCCGCCACAATTATCTACTACGGTAGACTAACCAATGATTCCCAAGCGATTTCGAATATTACATCACCAGTTCTAGGAATATTTGGAGGTAAGGACCAGTCAATTTCGGTTGACTCTGTCATGCAGTTCCAAAAGGCTTTAAATGATACTGGAATAGCAAATGAGATTTATGTTTATCCCAACGTTGGTCATGCTTTTGCAAATCCATCTAACGACAATTACGCCCCCACAGAGACAGCGGATGCATGGAAAAAAACTCTAGACTTTTTAGGTAAATATTTACAAAGCTAGTTGGACTGATGAGATAAAATTATTGAATCATTCAATAATTTAAATCCTATACTTTTTGTTTCAAAAGACCATTAAATGACTAATATTGGAGTAAAATCCTCTTAACCTTACGTTTGATTGAGGAAATTTGACTTGACAAATGATATTCACCGCAAAGTATCTTATTTTTCTACCTTGGTTGCGACGTGTGAATCAATACGGATTACGACAAGCAAGAATAAAAAAGTCGATTTAATCGTACAATATATTTCAGGTTTGGATGAAGATTCTCTATCTATTGCAGTTCTATTTTTGTCTGGAAAGATTTTCCCAAGGGGATCAATTCATAATCTAAATGCAGGGTTTAGAACAATACTACAGTCTCTGTTAGAAATCTCTAGATTAGATGAGTCAGATGTTATGCGAATTCATTTAGAACACGGTGATATGGGTAGCATAGCCGAGTATGCAATTTCTAAAAAAAGAATAGTAACACTTTTCAATAGCGTGGAAACTATGAAAGAAGAACCAACTCTAAACGAAATATCTGATCAGTTTAAAAAAATATCATATCTTAGAGGTCCACTGTCTAACAAGGACAAAAAAAATATCTTAAAAGGATTACTTTTGAGATGCTCACCTTTGGAGGCTAAGTATCTTGTAAAAATAATATCAAATGAAATGCGTATAGGTTCGTATGATGGCCTTATAGAAATAGCCATTGCAAAAGCATTTCAAAAAAATATTGAAAATATTCGGGAAGTAATGCTGATGTCAGGCGATATTGCAAATGTAGCTTTATCGTCGAAAAGAGATACTTTGAACTTAGTAACGATTAAACCATTTGTACCCATGAGTTTTATGTTGGCCGATGTCATGTTTACTGCAGAAGAGATTGTCAAATATTTTGACAGGCCACTCCTTTGTGAATATAAATATGATGGTATTAGAGTACAAATGCACAAATTCGGAGATGTTTGCAAACTCTATTCTCGAAATCTTGCTGATATTTCTTATGCATTTCCAGAATTAATTAACTCTGCCTTGGATGTACGAAGAAAAAAAGTAAAGTCAAAGCAGAAAGAACATGATGCGTATCCTGATAAAAACGATGTCAATGATATCGATTGTGACGATTTAAATTTTATTTTGGATGGTGAACTAATAGCTTTCAAAAATGATAAACCCTTACCATTTCAAGAACTACAAAAGCGATTGAGAAGAAAAAGCATGACAAAGACCATTTTATCTGAAATCCCGATTTGTTATATTGTATGTGATGTAATGCTCTATGATCAAAGACAGGTAATCAAAGATGCTCTTAAATCTAGAAAGTTATTATTGGCAAATTTTCAGTTCAAAGACTCTCTGATTTCTATTGCTCAAAGTAAATTGGTTTCATCTGTAGATGAAATAACCAATAGATTTCGAAAAAGTAGACATGAAGGGCATGAAGGATTGGTACTTAAAGATCCTTTATCGCAGTATTACCCTGGTAAAAGAGGAAAACATTGGATAAAATTGAAGGAGGAGTTAGATACGATTGACGCGGTAGTAGTAATTGCTGAATATGGCCATGGAAAAAGAGCAGGAACACTCTCAGATTATACTTTGGCAGTAAAAGACTACACCACTAATTTTGTTGACAAAAAACTAGCATCGGAAAACGGGAATAATGTTTTTGGTAATCTGAAAATAATTGGTAAGGCATATTCAGGTCTATCCAATAAAGAGATTGATTATATGACCGAGAAATTGAGGTCGATTATAATAAGAGATGAAGGTAGTCGAATTATTGTAAAACCCGAAATTGTTCTAGAAGTTTCCTTTGATACCATTCAAAAAAGCGATCGACACAGCAGTGGATATGCTTTACGTTTTCCTCGAATAAAAAATATCAGATATGACAAAGAACTAAAAGACACCGATGAATTAGAAAAAATTGAGGCAACATACCAAAATCAATTCCATATAAAAAATAAAAGTAAATCAAAAAATAGTTTTAAAGCTGCGTGATGCAATTCACATAATTAAAAAGACTTTGAGCCTAAATGTGCCAATATTAGTGGACATTGATTGGTTGACAATTAGGACACCAAAAAGTTGACTTTCCTGTTAATTTTCTTTCTGATACGATTTTTGTACCACATATCCAACAAGGTTTTCCAGACCTTCTAAATACCCAGTGCGTGGTATCCCATGAGATCTTTTCTTTATCCTTAGGCTTTCTTGTTCTACCGCTATTTTCATAAGCATATTTCAATATTCTGGGTACATCCATTACAAGTCCATTCAATTCGTCCTTAGAGAATGTTGTCACTTTTTCAAAAGGATAGATGTTATTTAAGAATAAAATTTCCGATTTATACTTGTTCCCTATTCCACTCAATATTTTCTGATCTAATAAGGCATTTGAGATTATCATTTCGATATTTTTAGATCTTGATCTTATGATATCAATTACTTTGTCTTTATCATAATTAGGACTCGATGCATCAGGGCCCAACGATACAATAGGTTCTATAGTTGCAGGATCATTCAATGAAAATTGCAATATAGGGCCATTAAACTGAATCAAAACCTTGTCCAATGTAATAATGGTTAATCTGGTCCTAGAGTCTTTTCTCACATCCGTTGCCTCCTCTTTTTTAACTTGAATTTTATCTATCATCTTATGCTTCATTTTTCCATAGGAGGAATGGGGTGGTGATTTAGCAGTCCCACTTTCATGTTCAGTTCTCTCGTAAATATGCCATTTTCCCCACATCATCATGTGATTCCTTAGATAAACCCCAGACGAAAATTTAATGATAATATTCTTTCCGAATGTTTTCACATATTCAGTAGAAGATCCGATTATTTTTTCTTCAAGACCCTTGTCAATTTTGTTATGCAAAATATTTTTAACTATTCTTTTGCCAGATAGCGCACTCCATATCTTGTCTGCAATAATCTTTACCTCTGGTCCCTCAGACATGCTTAATCAAAAGAATGTCTACATTATACTTTTTATCCTCATATTATTTCATGATTGCAGATTATACAAATTGTGACATTTAATGTAGTAATCTGTTACTGTTTTGCTTTGTTAAAATCAAATGAGATAGAACACAGCCCTCTTGCCAATTGTAAATCCAACTAATTTGGATAATTCTAAAACTGCTAGAATATTAGAGTATTGCAATCAGTTAGCAATCCCAATATATTTTTTCTAGAATATCAATGATATGAATAAAATAAATATTCAAAACAATAACAAAAAACTCTTTGTTGCATCAATTGCAATAGTGGTCGCATTAGCTCTTTTCGCAAGTCCCATAGTCACTATGGATGAGGCCTTTGCAACTAAAAAGAAAAAAGATGGTAATAAGGCCTCACAGTCGATATCTCAATCACAATCTTCAGTTCAAAACGCCTTGTGTGCTTCTGGTGGAACTACCTTCCTCTCATGTAATAATGTTAGCTTCCAAAACCAAAAGAACAGCGGAAACAATGCATTAGCACAACAAGACGATGATGATGATGGCAAAGGAGGGAACTCTGCAGAACAAAGCATCGGCCAATCTCAATACTCCAACCAAAACAGCCAAGTAGTATCTGGTGGAGATACAATAGGTTCTGGTAACAACATTAACGTCCAAAGTCAAGAGAATACAGGAAGCAACGCCGCCGCTCAACAGTAGGTGTAAGCAGGAAACATCTTATTTCTTGTGATTTTCGTAAAAATCTAGGGTATCAAGGAGGGAGGTAATCAGGCAATGAATTGGCTTGTAATTGATATTATTATCTGCTTACTTTATCATTTATTTTGTATTTAATAAATTATTTAGATCCGACAATGGAAATGGAAACAGAAACAAGAACAGGACTAGAGATCTGGTTCAAACAAAATTTACTATCAGTCAATATTTGAATTATTTTCATGAACTATGGAATATGGTAATTAAAATTAAGAAAATGTGATATCATTAAGAGAAGTAGAGCCCATTTTAGGACTCGCAATTCTCAAATAAAAATTATAAAGATTAATAGTTGCCTGAAATAATACTATGTCATATGATTGAGACTAGTCTAGGTGCACTTAAATTCAAATCTAATCCATCTATTTCCATTCTTCTTATCTTTGGATTGCTCATCTCTCTTTATACAAACGCAAGCTTGATTTTTTTTAACGATACGAATTCTTTTTCTAATCTCATTGTGCCTTCTATATTCGCGCAGGAAGTTAATAAAACCAAGCTTGTTTACCATCTGAGTAGTGATGAACCCTGGAGGTCTACTATTGCCATATTGGATTCTCAAACTATGTTAAAAATGGGTTATAATGTGACTTTGATGCTTAGTATAGAGGGTGTACAGATAGGAGTAAAGAGTCCTCACCATTATCTTGGATTAGAGCCATTGACAAAAAATGTTTCTGATTTTATAAATAATGGAGGAAACGTTGTGATTTGTGAAGTATGCTTGAAAATAGCAGGATATGATAATTCTGATATAATAGATGGCTCTATAATCGGATCCCCTGCCTTAATGGCTAATTTGTTAAATAAAACTACTGTAGTTGATTACTAGTAAACCCTAATTTTATTTATATATTCGCGTTCTAGTGGTAAATATAACTCCTCAACAAGATCCATTTCCAATTCGAGTAGTGGTAACAAACCTCCATGGTTCTCACATGCTTATTCACTGCTAGTTTCGTGGAAAGGAAAAGAAGAATTTGCTGTGTCTTATCAAAACGTAAACCGATTATTATATTTCGACTCTTGTACAAATGATCATTCATTCTTCTAACATTAATTTTGCATTATTTTGCACAATCCAACTATTCTAATACCACCAATACCTGGAATGATCTTATTGATATCAAATCTAACATCTCTAAAGGAATCCACTAATCCAGGAGAAAAGATGAATTCGAATCCGACTGGCCCGGAATTAATTTAAGTGAGTCTTTCTTTTAAAAAATATCTGCGAAGGAATAATTAGAATCCACATATATTGTGCAAGTTGCAAATCTATAAACGCGATTCCAATAGAACTAGCAAATATTAGAGTAGGGATTATTCCCTGAATTATGTATAATTTTTTCTGGCGGGGTGTCAGATCATCGTCTCTCAATAAGTTGTACCTGGTTGCGTGAATCCATATTAGCGAAAGCAAACTGCTAGTAGCAGTCAAGATTAGTGCATAGAGGACGAAAGTTGATATGTATTGATTTTCAAATCTCAGTGAAGTTCCAAATGATATCAAAGTAACAAAGAACAATAGGATGAGGTTAAGCCACAACATCACACTTTGCGAATCTTTTATCTTATTGAAAATCAAATGATATTTTATCCAAAAAATTCCTATAACAACAAAACTTGTGAAATATATTTCAAATTGAGGGATAAGCTGAAGCAGCCTGTTTACAACTTCAAGTTCAGAGAGATTATCGGGCAAAGTCGGTATTTGAATGGAAATAGCTATGAAAGTAATTGAAAAAGCAAATACAGCGTCTCCAAAGGATGTTACGTGATCTAGCTTAACATTATTGAGCGTAACCATTATTATCTGCACCTGATAGTTAACTTCAAATAAAAATGATATGATCACTCAATTTGGTTTTTATTAAAAAAAGTATCTCAATAGTCCATTGAACGTTAATACTTTTTTAATTCTTGTCTATAGCAGCCAAGATCAGGCAACTTATTGGCTATCGATCTAAAGTATAATGGTTAATTTCTTTTTATGTGTGATTGAGCCAACTAAATAGGTATGAAATAAGTAGGTATCCGATTGATTTACCTATCGTGATTATACAACCACTTTTCTTGTTGGCTTGTTCCAGTAAGAATTGAAAAGATCATGACACCATTTATGAAATGCCGGATCATTACTTCTAAAACCACTATTAAAGTCCAATTTTCCTGTCATATCTGGAAAAGTTACTCCGGCTCTTTTTTCATTTAACACGATATCTCTGCCTTAATATCTTTTGAATCTGCGATCAACGCATATTCAATTCTTCCCTCGTGCTTTGTAGGTAGTGGTGGAGAACGGATGATTGTTTCATCAAAATCGGTTCCTCTTGGAATGATTATTCTCCATTTTACATCGCTGGTTTCTAGTTTCTTTCCTCCTACGTATTCATCACCCCCAATGGGGTGGTCTACCATTAACCAAACGTATTCTTCTGCCTCGGTCACTGTTTGTTGTATATAAGATAAAAGGGGCACTACTCTGTCTGTAAATTCTGAATAATTTAACTTTCCAAGTCGTTCATTGAACTCTGTTGGAAGAAATGACAAATCATGTGACAAAAAATATTCTCGATTGTTACTTGCAAATTTTAGACCCAGTAATAACCTTAATATGATTTTTCCAAATGATGTAGGGTTAAAAAAGCCCTCTGAATCCTTTTCTATTATTTCTGCATTGCGCAATCTCGAGATGTTTGGAAGTCTCTTGGATGGTGGCAGAAATTTTGCAAGTAATTTGCGAAAGTCTTTGTTTATTTGTATTTATTTCGGAAAGCAGGGTTGATCTGTCCAAACTTGCAAGAATGAACAAAAGATCAGCTAGTTGTTGCATTTCGAATTTATCAATGCATTCATTGATATTAAACGATGCCGTTGAAAAGATCTAATCTAGTATAAATTCCAACACCGGGATATGGAAAAAAAGTAAAAAAAATTACAACAAATATTTGTCTACGACAAATCATATGAAGAATTTCATATGGTTTCTAAACCCCCCTGGAAGTGAGGTCACATAGATTGACAATAAATGAGGAGGTTCAGGATTAGAAATGACTACTGTAAAGAACATGTCACAATTAGGATTTACCAATTTAGAGGATGAAATTAGGCTTGATGATCTACCTGTGCATGGAAAAATCCCCGAATGGCTGTCAGGATCTCTATTTAGAAATGGACCTGCCAAATTTGACTTGGATAAACGATCTCTAAAGCATTGGTTTGATGGATTAGCCATGCTTCACAAGTTTTCCTTCAAAGGTGGAAAAGTATCATACACTAACAAATTCATTAAGAGTAATGCTTTTTTCAAGGCAAAAGAAAAGGGAAAAATATCATTTCGTGAATTTGCAACTGATCCATGCCTTCCAATATTTAGCAGGGTTTCGTCAGTGTTCTCATTTGATACCACGGATAATACAAACGTCAACATGACAAAAATTGACAATAAATTTATTGCTATGACAGAAACTCCGATTCCAATAGAATACGATCCTAAAACCCTTGATGCAATGTGGGTATTGAGATATGATGATAAACTATTAGGGAACCTTACTACTGCCCATCCCCATTATGATCAAAATACTAATGAATCATTCAATTATCTTACTCATTTTTCTCGTAATAGCAAGTATAATGTATATCCGCATCAATGCTGGAAAGACTCATGATTTGATAACATCTACTATTGAAGTCAAAGCTCCTTCATACAGGCATAGTTTCGGTCTAACAGAACACTATATAATTCTTGTAGAATTCCCACTTGTGGTTAATTCCCTTGATTTGCTTTTATCGGGCAGACCATTCATTGAAAATTTTAGATGGAGACCAGAACAGGGAACAAAGTTTACATTAATAAATAGAAGAGATTGGAAGGTAGTTGGGATCTACTCCTGTGAACCTTTCTTTGCATTTCATCATATAAACGCATTTGAAGTAGATAATAAGGTAGTCATCGATATGATAACGTATAAAGATATTAGCATCATAAATTCTTTCTATCTTGATGTATTAAGAGGAGACGAGCCCATAAATATTCCTATTAGTCAATATCGTCGTTTTACGATAGGTCTAGACAATGGTTCTGGGGGATACAAGATTGTACATGAGGGATTGGAGTTACCAAGGATAAATTATCAGCTCAACACGAAGAATTATAACTTTTTATACGCTGCAGGTATGTCCTCAGATACCAATTTTAATGATCGATTGGTCAAAATAGATGTGAAAATTGGGGACTCTCTTGGTTGGACTGAACAGAATTGTCAACCCGGAGAACCAATTTTTGTCCCTCGACGTGATGCCGAAGGGGAGGATGATGGGGTTGTTTTATCTGTCGTTCTTGATTCAAATAGTGGTCAATCCTTTTTACTCATTCTAGATTCAAAATCATTTAAAGAAATTGCAAGGGCATTAGTACCGCATCATATCCCATTTGGAATTCACGTTCAGTATTATGGACATGCTTGATGTTATCATAGGATCAATAGCAAATAACACATGGGGTGGAGTGGTTATACGCTTGTCCCGTTAACTCCCTCCGCTCACCATATTTTTTTTAATTTCTTTACGTTTTTCTCACAGATTGATACCTTCATCTGAATCTAAAGTTTTTGGGGCGTTGTAATAGTCTTACCTATTTGATCTCCTTTTGCCATCATCAAATGTCCTTTTACCATTTCATTAAAGGGTAGCACTGCGTTAATCAATGGTTTAATTTTCTTCTTTGAAGTCCAAAACAAAATCTCCTCGAGCTCTGCTTTGGTACCTTGCGTTGCGCCTACTATGTTTATTCCTCTAAAGAACAGATATCTCAGATCTATTGTAGAATCATATCCTGTGGTGGCCCCTGTAGATACTAATGTGCCACCCATTTTTAACAGGGATACCTCCTGTGGAAACACGGTTTTACCTATGTGTTCAAATACGATGTCGACTCCCTTTTTTTGAGTCATGTCCCTTACTTTCTTATACCAGTCATCTTGTCTATGGTTCACAACAAAATCAGCGCCAAGTTCTAAACATTTATCCATTTTCTGTTGATTGCCTGCACTGGCAATGACAGTGCAATCGTATAATTTTGCAATTTGAATACCCACCATTCCTACGCCGCTTGTTCCGCCCATTATCAAAACTGTCTGCCCAGGTTTTATTCTGGCTCTATCCACTAGCATGTGCCAGGAAGTCATTCCCACCATCGAGATCGCTGCTGCGTCTTCAAATGATATGTTATCATTTATTTTTGCTACATTGACTTCTGGTAGATGAGCATATTGACAATATCCTCCCCATAGAGGACCAGTTTGAAAACCCCAAACTAGTCTTTTTTCACAATCATATTCTCTACCTGATGTACACATACTACAAATCCTGCAACTTAGGTTACCATGAGATACCACTCTGTCTCCCTTCGCAAGAGAGGTGACTTGTTCACCAAAGTCCACCACTGTACCAGAAATATCTGTTCCCGAAATATGGGGCATTGGAACTTTAATTGGTTTCCCCCAGATAGCCCACAGGTCATTATAATTGTATGAAGCTGCTTCGACCTTTATCAAGACTTCATCAGGTTTTAATTTTGGAATGTCTATATCCTCTATTTTTACGACTTTTTCTGGGTCTTTATCATGCTTGCGAAAAACTGCCGCCTTCATTTATTTGCCCTCCATTTCCATCGAATCGGTGTCAAAGAAATAGGAAAATCTTTTCATAAATATATCAAAAAATAAAGGATCAAAATATACCTTGTTGTTCAGTGTTATGGAATTTATTGATTTTACTATCAATTTTTGGAATTTTCCCCTTTTTTCTATATATTAATTTCTGGTGGAGGGCGTAATCAACCATTATTCATGTTAATTTTAGATTTTAGTATTCACAAACTCTGACTTTAGAAAGCATCAAAAAGATCATTTGCGAATTTTAGACAGAATTGTTCATGTGATTTTATGATTCGTTTTAGGAATAGATAAAATAGATAAATATCTTAGCCAAAAACAAATTTTCCACCATATTTTTTTTCTAACTCGTGTAATAATATCTGATCCTCTTCGCCAGCCCGCTGCATCTTGCTTTGGTTAAGTCCTAGATCCAGGAAAAAATTTTCAAAGCCTGCAGGAATAAATAAGATTAATAATCGCCCTAGAGTTTTTCCAGTTTTTTATATGCATGCGGGATATCTTTTTCAAATTTTAGAACCGTTCCTTGATTTCCATCTATTTTCTCATTACCATATCTAAAGGAAAAGTTTCCTTCCAAGATATAGATTATTAGGGTTTCTCTACTATGCAGATGCAAGGGTATTTCATTTTCTTTTTGTGCGGAGAATTGTATTTCAAGCAATGAATATTTTCCACTTGTTTTATCCCCTGATAATACTATTTTAAAACCTATACCTTCTAAATCATACTGTTGAAATGATCTATCATCGTCATTTGAAGAATGTGATAAATTATTGGAATTATTTACATTCATGACCATTATCATACAATGTTATGATATAAATATTTGCAGGACTTAAGTCAAATTTTCTCAGTCTGCTTATTAACATTATATGAGTGGACCTATATTGTCAGATATTTAATAATGTTCTATTAAGAAATCAACAATCATTATAGTTTGAATTTAATTATTTGTTATTTTGACTTGTCTAAAATATTTTGATCATATTTATTTCTTTTTACAAGTAATACCATTTCAAAAGCACCACGAAATTTGAAGAATCAAGAAATCAAGAGTATAAAATGTAGACAGACTATGGATATAGCTGACCAATTAGAAAATATGAATTTTGAACCAGTAGGTTAAAACAATTAATAGATACACTTTTAAAAATAGCCAGGATCAAAAAACAGTTCATCAATGAAGTATCAAATGAGTTTATTAAAGACATACATCGATACTATTATTGATATAGGCAGATATGATCAAAGGTGATGGATAAGAGAAAGGAGTTTTCATAAATTAGTTTAGTGTGGAACAGATTCTTGTTTGATTTACTGATAGTATGTGTGCGTGCCTGTGTTATCTTTTACCTTGGATTGAAAACGTACCAGTAATTAAAGGAAAAAATAAAATTTATGGAAATGTCACCGAACTGGACTGAAGACGGGGTTGGACCGGCCTATTCATAATCATTTATTTCATTTCAAAACCGTAGATTCATCTAGAGGATAAACATGTACATTAGCCTTCTCATCATCTATTCTTAAGGAGTCCAGCAGTATGGAACCTTTCAATGCTGATTTATCTACCCCCCAGCCTTTTTTCCCCAGAATGCAAGTATCGTCTATGTCATAGTCAAGAGTAGCAGGATTGAAAGGCTCGAATGTTACTCTTTCTTCACCTAACAACCCTTCAGCCCTTATGGATTCAGACATTTTTCTGCCACCATCATTTAATAGATACTTTACACCATACTTTTCTCTTAGGATCAAAAGTCCTATGTAAATATCAAATTTTTCTCCAGTATCAATAAAAGTGATGAGGTTGGATTCTTTGATGATCTTTGAAAGCTGTGCATAAACCGTACTAGTAGTAAGTATGATTACCTTTTGATGGTTATTTGGATTCAGCATCGCTATCTTATTTTTCTCATATAATTCAACCAAGTGTGATTTGGCAATACTTTCTAGTGAACGGATAGAAATAACAAAATAAAAATTATCAGGGCGAACAAATCTCTGTGAAAGATTCAGAAGGTCGCTATATATAGTAGGGTGCTGCTCCTTTAAATGGTTTCCAAAAAAATCCCAAGACCAAATTTGACCGTAGTTTTCCATCATGTTATTTACTGTAACCAGAATAGCCTGATTTCCTACAATCATACGATGCAAAGAAGCAAAAATGTTATCACCCATCTTTCTACTCCCACCTGTGAGTAACGTAACACCTCCCCCTCTCAATCCTAGAAGTTTGAAAATAAAAATTCCACTATTAGGTGAAAAAGCTTCAGCTGCAATAAAACTCGTGGCTTGATATGGAATACTCATCCTACTGACATATTCATCCGAAGCCCCAATTACTATATATGGAATTATTTTGGACAGATGACTACATTTTAGATCCCTAATAGTATCGTATATTTTGATCCCTCTTTTCTTATAATGGGTAAAAGTATTGTGATCTAATAGCTTATTTTCAAAAAGCAACCCGAGTTTATCAAAGTAATTCTTTTTGATTGAATCAGAATCCATCAAGTTCTTTAATCAAAAACACAATAATAAGTACACACTTGATCATTCATTCATTAATTTTTTTTAATATTCTTTCAAGCATATATAAATAATCTCCATTCCCTTTGATTCCAAGGTTATTAACATAAGAACTTCTAGTGCGTGTTTAGAATCTGGTCATCCAAGTATTATGGATATTTTCATTTACCAGTATTCATGGATAGAGTGATGGCAATTATAAAAAGCAGTGTTGGATTTTCATTGATTGGGGCGGTGGGAATAATTAATAGTAGTAAGTATTTCCACTTGGGTAAAAATATTCAATATTCGTTTACCATACTATTTTAATAATCTAATCCAATATAATGTTTGCAAAATCGATGCTTCAAATGAGGAGGAATAAAACAGACTAGTCAAGGGGCTTGCAAATTGCAATCTACAGAAATATCAAGAGAAAGACTTAGAGCCTATCCCAAAATTAACTTTCTATATATGATTATACAGTATGAGAACTGAACCAGTCCAAGGTAGTTGTCAGCCTTTTTCTCATAACGGGTAAACAGTTTTCTAAATCTATTATGCCATGAATTAGTTCTTTCTACAACCCATCTCTTTGGAGAGTATTTTTTACGGAAGGGCGTTACTTTTACTTCCTCTTCATCTTCTTCACCTTCCGCTTTTCCCTTCCTCTTTTTCTTCTTTTTGATTGGTATGTGCAATACATAGTCGCGTTTGATTAATTCTTGTTCTTCTTGTACAGAATTGTATCATTTATCCAAACATAGGTGTTGCAACTTTCTCCTTTTT
This sequence comes from Candidatus Nitrosocosmicus sp., assembly GCA_041747305.1. GTDB lineage: Archaea > Thermoproteota > Nitrososphaeria > Nitrososphaerales > Nitrososphaeraceae > Nitrosocosmicus. The sequence continues at coordinate 441 of JBGTFK010000083.1, read as the reverse complement.
ATGCCTCTTCTTGGTTTGGATTTAGAATTGGATGATTTTGGTCTTTTTATAACCGCATTATCAACTACATCTGTTATCAGGTTGATGTCATGGGTACTAGCGGGTGATATTACAGCTGATAGGGGAATACCTTTCTTGTCTGTCAAAATGTGTCTTTTTGTGCCCAGTTTGCTCCTATCAGTAGGATTATTTCCTGTCTTGGCCCCCCTAAAGGCGACTTTATGGATATAGAATCAAGAGACTGCCAGTTCCAGTTGATACCCATCTCTTTATCATAGATTTTCAACAATCTAATCCACATCTTTTTAAAAACATCAATACTATTCCATTCCTGAAATCTCCTATGGCATGTTGAACCTGAACCATATTCTTTGGGAAGCATCTTCCACTGGCATCCTGTTCTTAGTACATAGAGGATTCCATCAAGCACCTTTCTGTATG
>JBGTFK010000082.1:0-1905 GCA_041747305.1 Candidatus Nitrosocosmicus sp. | reverse complement strand
ATAAGGGATTAATTTGAAATGAATTGAATGATATTTCCTATCTTGAGTGAGAATTCCTTTGACCAGGAGAGATACCATGCCTCCAGCCAACTTTGAAACGGAAATATTCTTTTCGATTGAAACTTTGTCTCTCATTTTATGATATTCCTCCAGGGTAAAATAACTCTTGTTAAGTTCTAAAACTAAGGGCCAGATAATATATTCCCACATTAATCTACGATTTTCAGTGGAAGTCGCATATTTTCCCTGTCTATTTGATTGGGCATTAGTCTTATGCTTATACTTTTCTATCGTCATTTTCTCGATTTAGGATGTAAATGTCATGATGTGCTCTCATGTAACAGATTGTGCAACAAGTTTTATAACGTCATCTATGTGATATTTCGTTGTTTCTATAGGTGCACCTTGTTCAAATTACTAGGTATTTAGAAATAGCTGTCCAAAAAGTGATATGATTTCCATTTTTATTATCCTGATTTATATCTGTGTGTGTATTATCATTTAGAACTAGTTGAAATCTCTATATTTCGATTTATAGTAACGATTAGAGCAATCTATCAACGATATGCATCATGGCATGCTTAATAAATACAAAATGTATATATATGATATGACAAGCGAAAAAAATTCTAATCCTATAATGAAGTCTTTACAATCTTTCCACAAGAAACTTTCGTCGATGAGGGCATTCGTTGATGTTGACGGAAAGATAAAACACTGTGTAAGTTGCGGTAATACGGCTACTCAGGAAGCAGTATTCACTGTAGAGGGAGCCACCATTTTAGAAAAATACTGTGATACATGCGCAAAAAAGGAAATAAAATAACAGATTCCAAAAGATCGTTTACCCGACCTTTACTCAAAATAGGCAAGTGTCATAATTCCAAACGAATAAAGCTGTTCTCATAGTGTATTTTGTTTTGTTTTCAAGGACAACAGTTACCTCTGTATATTATTTTATTACTCTTTTTAAATTTACAGCAATATAATAAAGTAGCCCTATCCGTTTGGAAGGACTAGTACTATTCGCAATCCTGTTCTTTTGATAATGTATCAGCAACTCTAAGCGGTTCTGGAATATTTTGATTTATTCTCGTTAATGATTTAACTAGTTGTATTGCGGTTGGTAAACTGATCTTGTGTCCAATACTTACATATACCATTTTCTTTGAGCCGCTCTTTGACTTTAATGCATATCCAAGAATTTCGCCTTTATGACTTACAAAGTTATCTGATTGAACACAACCGCATAACAAACTTTTTGCTACACCTATTGTAGGCAGGTTTGTAGATATGCCAACATAACAAGCTAATCCACATTTTCTAGGATGAAGTAGCCCATGACCATCCACTAGTAAAAGTTGGAAAGGGCTTGTGATCAATTTCAAGGTTTGAAGAATAGGAGCAGATTCCCTTAGAATAAATAAGCCTGGAATGTACGGATTTTTTATCTCACTTTTGCTACTGACCGTCTCTACAATTTCAAATTTTTCCTTATTGATTATTACCGCTGAACAGTATGCAGTTTCTTTTCTGTAAGATACATCCACTCCACATACTAATTCGACATTGCCAACAAGATCATCTCTGGTTATAACTCTTTTAGAAAGCTCCTTTTGCAATTTTATTACTTCCGAGTAGGAAGTTCTATTACTAAAGTTCAATTCTTATATATTCAAATCATATGTGAAAACTTGGGACGAAAAACTTGAAGAATTTGAATATTCTCTTGGGTGTTAGCCTCTATAGAAGAGTTTAGGTTAGTAATCATTATTAAGCAATCGATATAGTGCAGTTAAATATTTACTCTAAAGTATGAATACAGGAGTATTATTCACACTGGAGGATTTCAATGAGGTTGGTAACGATTTATGCATGATTATTAGGATCTAAATTGCTTTGTTT
>JBGTFK010000081.1:0-3752 GCA_041747305.1 Candidatus Nitrosocosmicus sp. | reverse complement strand
TGACCTAAAAAGTACAAATAGACAATATTATACTATCTTCAAGTTGTTTATTACTGGCAATTATAACAGAGGCATATCTGTCATAACTTCGTTAACAGAGTCTTGTATTCAAATAAAATTTAAATATCCAAATTGTATTATAATGATGAATTTTTACAAGAACATAAAAGAAAAAATAAAAAGTCAACAGGTTTCAGAAAAGCTACCTAAATATAAGACAGTCTCATTTTCTTAGTAGAATGAAGTTTAGTTTAAGAATTACGTTTCTATTTGCAAATTTTTTTATTCTTATCCTCTTAGCACTTAATTTTTATAAAGATAATTTATCATATGCTCAGTGGATTCTTCAACCTCTACCTCTCCCTGGTCATTCAACCCCTGATTGTTGTATTAACAACGTAAAAAATGATACTACCCCTCCGAAAATAATCATAACTACTGATCTATTATATGAAGGTAATAATGTATTGAAGTTAAAAATAGAGGATGATTCTCCATTAAAACTTAGAGGAATAAATTTCACTCAAGGTAATAAAAATATAGAGACATATTTAGCAAAAGAACAGAACCAAGAATATATAGCACTTCTTAAAGTTGTTCCCCCATTTACAGAAGTACAAGTAAGAGCAGTGGACGTAAACGATAATTCTGCTAGATTGGTTCAGCAAATAAAAGTAGAAAATTGGTTTGACCTGATTATATCCTCTATTACGAACAATCCATTTTGGAAAAATGCGGCATCTCTTATTGGAGTAAAAAATTGAAAGACAAAAAATGGAAAGCCATGTATTCTGTATTGTTGTTAGTATGGTTTACGGTAATTGGTAGTACTATATATTATTTGAATACCGGGAACGAAATTCTGATTGATACAGATGTAAATCTCTATTATGTAACTTTGCCACCTTTAATTATTATTTTATTATACATGGGGTTAACGGTTTTCATACTCATAACATATCTCGCGATGGATAAAAAGGTGAAATCGATACAAGAGGAAGCATATAAAAATTTTAATGAAAGTATTATAAAAAAAAATAGTTTATGCTCTATTATAATCGCCGCACACAATGAAGACACAGTAATAAGAAAAACGGTAACAGAGTTACTAAAACAGACTTATCATAACATTGAAATTATTATAGTATGTCACAACTGTACTGACAATACTTTTGATGAGGCTTCTGTCAAAGATCCCCGAGCAAAGCCCTTTAACTATAAAACAAATGAGTCTGGAAAGGGAATAGCATTAAATTTTGGTGTTCAAAAATCTCAAGGAGAATACATTCTAGTGCTTGATGCAGATGGACTTTTGAGTTGTGATTTTATAGAAAAAGGACTCCCATTGTTAGAAAAATATGCAGCTGTACAAGGAAGATATATTCCAAGCAATAGAAATTACAGTTTCATTACTAGATTATTGTCAATAGAAGGCGATTTATGGTCAACGCCATATATGACAGCAAGGACTGCATTGGATCAAAGGGGCGGGCTTGGTGGAACAGGTTATATTCTAAGAAAAGAAGTTCTTCAAGATGTTGGAGGATTTACAAATCATTTGGTGGATGATTACGAACTTACTACTAGATTGTTGAGAAAAGGGTATAGAATAGTTTTTGCTCCGCATTGTATTAATTATGATGAAAAGCCCCCCACTGTAGAAATTTTGTTGAAACAAAGAGCCAGATGGGCAAGGGGATTCATCGATCTTTTGAGATATCGTGTTTGTGAACCGACGGATATATTGGGTATTATTTTTTGGCTCAGCCCGTTAGTCATATTTAGTGCTCTTGGGCTATTCTTAACAATAGGATTTGGAATGATTTTTAATTTATTATTCGGTTACTTTCCTTTTAATTATGCAGCGATAACAATTAATCAATGGCTCTTGCTTACCGGTTTTATTTGGATTGTACAAATGATTGTATTGGCGAAAGAATATGGAAGGATCGGGCTAAAGTATGCAGCATTAATACCCGTTTACAATTCCTTTGTTTTGTATGTTTTCGTAGTTTTTGTAAGGGCATGGACAGTAAAATCATGGGGTACCACGAAAACAACTCACGGGTTTACCACGAAATCAAACACCATCTAGCAGAGAGAGGAAGGTGATAGTTCTTTTTAGCATTCGTCACCATCTACCCTACTGTTTTAGTCAAGTTTAATATTACAATGGCATCCGGAGGCACATTTAATACATATAGACCATTTCGTATTCAAATTCTTAAAGATAACAATCTAGTATCATCATGCCTTTAATACAGTCAATCGCATACCGTTCTATTTACAGGGTGTCAGACCCTGCAATCTATGCCATATTTCCTTCATTGACACAATTCCTGTTCTAAACCAGAGATTGTATGATCCAAATTAAGGTGGTGTTAACTTGAGGAAATGCTATAGATGAATCTAGACTGTTTCTTTCTTCTAGATACCTTTGTGTCCGCGACAAACCTTAAGGCGAGATGTTATATCCATGTTTTAATTACAATAGGCTGAAATCATATTTGAGGTGTGTCAAGATAAATTCATTTTCTTTATTGTTCCCGAGGACTGACCAGTTGATGATAAGGGTTCTAAGTAAATAGAATTTTTGAATACATTAATGGTATTAACATCGACAAATAAGGTGATATACAGAGGATCAGTGATAGACATCATGGGCAAGTATACTTTTTCTTGTATTGCAAACTCATGTATTGTACGTATTGAGTCCAGAATAAGGTATTAGATTTACTTTTAACATGGATGTTACATCTAACTTTAAAGGTTACCTTCTGATTTTAATATTGTAAAGTAGGATGCAATGACATAGGATCTAGTCAAAGATCAAAAAACAAACAATTTAGTCATAGTTGTTGGATCTTCTTGGACATCCATATTTGAGTCATTGGGCCTCATGGAGAAAGTTCGTTCACGATTAGTAATATACGAATATCTAGGGAAATGTATCATCTGTATGTTATATGGTGGATCGACTCAAAGAAGTATATTGATGTGTTCAAATCCTATCAATCCTATATTGTACCTATAAAACATCGGAGGGTTCTGTCATATGAGAATGCCCGTAAAACTTATTACACTCTCATAGACTCATTTTGATGGTGCTAGGTGCAGTATATCAAACTAATTTTATAAAAAATTTAAAAGTTGTTAGCAATAGATTTAGTTTTTCTAATAATATGTTGCCGTTATTTATCTTTGTAGTTATTTTCGGCATTTTGCTCTCAGTATCATCAAACCATATTGCATTAGCCAGTTCGGCTAGTAACGGAAATAACGATACATTAGCCAGTTCGGCTAGTAAGAAAGTTGCACTCGTATTACCATCTTTCACTTGGGCAGCATATCAAAATGATTCATTCTATAATTTTTATGCATTGTATAGTTATATACAGTTTGCCAATAGAGAAGTTAATATTACAATCACAAATAACACATATCTACTAAAGGATAGACCCATTCCTGACGGTCCGTTTCTTTATTTCACTCATCGCACATTGGTACCATATCTCCCATATAGTGATTTCATAAATCTTGCAAAAGACCTTTACAGAAACCATGGTATTATTCCTACTAACATTACCGATGTGGATGTCGATCAAGGCAGAATTTTTAATCCTGATGGTACGAATGCATACGATGTTTTGTTTTTATTTCATAATGAATACGTGACCCAAGCAGAATATGACAACCTCAAAAAGTTTGTAGCAAATGGTGGTACTATCGTTTTTGGCGATGCGAATGTATTA
>JBGTFK010000080.1:0-2768 GCA_041747305.1 Candidatus Nitrosocosmicus sp. | reverse complement strand
GCTTGTTGCGTTTTCATCTTCAGAGCTTGTTGCGTTTTCATCTTCAGAGCTTGTTGCGTTTTCATCTTCAGAGCTTGTTGCGTTTTCATCTTCAGAGCTTGTTGCCTTTTCATCTTCAGAGCTTGTTGCGTTTTCATCTTCAGAGCTTGTTGCGTTTTCATCTTCAGAGCTTGTTGCCTTTTCATCTTCAGAGCTTGTTGCCTTTTCATCTTCAGAAGCTGATTCAGTCTGAGGATCTATGGATTCAGTATTGTCCTCTGGACTTGTGGAGGTTGTATCTTCAGATGGTGTATCAGACTGTGTTTCTGGAGATTGAATATCATTGAAAGGAAATACAAGATCGATTCCACCCAATGGATCAGTAGCTGCAGATTCATCTTGAGAACTCGAAGTAGAGTCATCATCGTTAGATGAAGATTCATCTTGAGAACTCGAAGTGCTAGAATCACCGAAGGGGAACAATTCATCAAAACTGAAACCTTCCTTACTACTTCCAAATAGACTATCAAAATTTAATCCACGAGGGCTGTCATCACCTGAGTTTTGTGCTAATACGTTTTGATTAAAGATTGCTTGTGTACCTGTACCTGTTACTACCACTACTAAGAATATTAATAGTAGATTAAATGGTATAATCTTTAGCATTATTGAAGATCCTAGCTAATCCCATAAAGCAGTTTGATAACTGATTACTTTATCAATAGTACAACATCATGTTCAAGAAAAATAAAAGAAACAAAATTAACCTATTTAGTTATATAATAGGATTCTACTAAAACACATTACCTGTATTCGAACATGTGTAGTTAGGTTTTGGTGATTAGACTCTAATAATCGTGAGTAGGTGTAAATTTGATTCCCTGTTTATAAATTTGTAAAATATATGGCTATTTCCCTTTAAATACTCAAATATTGTTTTGATAATTCTAAATAATTATTTGATAACTCTTTTATCCATTTTCTTTCCTTGTCATTTATATCACGGATTTCCTTTGCAGGCAATCCCCCCCAAAGTTTGCCAGATGGAATTTTAGTATTTGGCTTAACCACGGATCCTGCAGCAATTATAGACCATTCTCCAAGCTCGCACTCATCCATGACAACAGAACCAATTCCGACCAGCGAGTTATCTTTTATTGAACAGCCATGAAGTGTCACCGAATGACCAATAGTAACACTGTTGCCAATGATAGTAGGGTATTTATTGGTGGTAACATGCACAACGCTATTATCTTGTATGTTGGTATTATAACCAACCCTAATGTAAAAGACATCACCTCTCAGAACAGTACCAAACCAAACCGACGTACGAGAACCTATTTCTACATCACCGATAATCACAGAATTCGGGGCAATAAAACAATCGGAATTTATTTTTGGAACTTTATTTTTAAAAGGTAATAAGGACACATTCGTCTTATTGATGTAATAGGTTATAAATTATTACCGACTAATTGGTATGAAGTGGAATCGCTCCGCTTGAATTTGGTATATCAATTCTCCAGCTTTGATTTAATACTAGTTTAAATTTGATAATATCGCTTTTATTGTTACGGCCCAAATCTTCTTATTATAATCTTCAGGGAGCCCAAGGAGACTTCCCGCAGTAATACCATCAAACAAGGACACCATTCCTGAGGCAACATAGGTTAATTTCATGTCACCTTTAATAAACCCCTTATCACGTTGGATCTGCAAATAGTTTTCAACAACTTGATAAATTTTGAGCCTATGTTTGAACAAGATTATTTTTAGCTTTGGATTGCGTGTTGATTCTGATAAAGCTTCAAAAAAGACTTTTGCACTTCCTTCCTTTTGTATTTTTTGAAAGTTTTCATAAAATAACTCTGCATTGGATATTAGATCATCCCTACTTTTAGTAAATAATTGATCAAGTTGAATTTTTAAAAGGTCAAGACTATCCTCACAAATTGCATTAAATAGATCTTCTTTATTATCAAAATAATTATATAATGTTCCTTTACTTAAATCGGCCAAAAGAGATATCTCATCCATTCGAGTTCGATCGAATCCGTTTTTAGAAAAGCATTGAATTGCTGATTGAATAATCCTACCTCGTACTTCTTGCTTATGTTGAGATGTTACCTTTGGACACATTAATGCTCATCCATTTCAAGATTTCTGGACGAATATTTGTATCCTCCAGGGTTTACTACTTCAACATAGGATACATTTGATTTTCCATTTTTTTTTAATAAAAAATTTATTGCGCACACTACTATAAGCTTGGTGTAATTACTAATAACTCGAAATTCTCTGGCATGATTTTTCATACTTTTAGGAAAAGATGTAATTCTCATTCCAAATCGTAAAAAAGACTTGGGACCAAGTTCTTTGAAATTAATATTAAGTCTATACACGAACAAATTAAGTTAGGCGTGGATATTAATAAACATGTCTGACCAGTCAGTTTAATTTATTAAGGAGTATTCGTAAGATAAATCATGATTCCATTAAGGAGGGAAAATGACCAGTCTTTAGACGACATGCGTTTAGAGATACAAGAACAGTTTACTTATTCAAATAGTGTCCTTAGCACTACTAATCCACTTACATCTAACAAGTTAAATGAACAAAGGCTTAACGTCCTTAGAAATGAGAAGGTGGTTATTATAGGACTAGGCCAACTTGGTCTTCCAGTTGCAAAATATGTTAAAGAGCATGGTTTTGATACTTATGGATATGATATAAATCAAAAAACCATGCAATCAGCTGAAGCCAATTATGGAATAAAACAAGCAACAAAC
>JBGTFK010000079.1:0-6790 GCA_041747305.1 Candidatus Nitrosocosmicus sp. | reverse complement strand
GAGAGAACAAATTCATGGCATAACAGGTTCAGAAAATTATATACAAGGTATGAAAAGAAGGTGGGGAACTACCTTGGGTTGGTACAGTTCTCTTGTTGTATGATTATCTATAGAAAGATAATTTTGGGATAGGCTCTTAATATTTGATGTCAGAATGTCCTGCTATGAACTAAAAAACTAAAAGTTGCTTTTTTACTTTGGGATTTATTTATATTAACCCTGAAAGTCTCATTTTACTTTGAATTGCCCTTGGCTCCTCAAATTATTTGCAAAACAAAGAATTATATTCCACTATTGGAAAAGATCTCCAAAATTAAAAAATCTTCGAAAGAGTTATATACATTAATTGTGTAGTATTGGCAATGTCAAACAATATCAATATATTGGGTGATACAAAAGCTGTCGTTATCGCGGATAAACCCTTAATTGAAGTAGTAAGAGGGTTGTCTTTAGGGTCTTTGGAGATTCCGTTAGCGAAATTCTCAAAATTATTATTTTTATTCGGGGTAGATAGTAAATGAGCTATACTGGTTTTGATTCTCCAATTTACTCTCGAAGTATGAATCAACTAGATCAAGACAGGTTAGATAATTCCAATAATCCTAACTCTAATTCTGAACAAGTTACTTTTATTAATTGTGCTCACAAGTATTGTGTGTGTTTTGTTGATATTGTTGATTCCACAAAAAATACTTGTGACATCAATGGATCCGACAAGATACAAGGTTATTATTCCATTTTTCTCAATACAATGTCATCAATAATTAAGAAGCACAATGGAAGAGTGATTAAGAATTCTGGAGATGGTTTGTTGTACTATTTTCCTAAAACCGTGGACTCTAAGAACGAGTTGGCTTTTCAGGATGTATTAGATTGCGGCTTGGCAATGATCGAGGCAAACAACTCTATTAACCAGAACTTTACCCAAAAAGGACTGTCGCCTGTATGTTATAGGATAAGTGCAAATTATGGGAAGGTCGAATTAGCTATCTCAGTAAATTCTTACAATGTAGATCTTTTTGGACCACCTGTCAATATATGTTCCAAAATAAATCATTTGGCATCATCAAATGAAATGATTGTAAATAGTGATTTGTTTGAAGTTCTAAAAAGTACCTCTTTTTACCAAGAATATTCTTTCAAAGCTTTAGAGAAGAATTTTGATGAAGATTTATACTCAAACTATGTTGCATATTCAGTTCATCCAATCGATGATACCAATATGAGAAAAGAGATCGAAGATAAAAGGAAAAGAATATTTATTGAACGTCAGCAAAATCACAGAAATCTAAACAATTCGTCATTTAATATCCTATTAATTGATGATGATGAAGATATCCTATTTGCATTTAATGCAATAATTTCGGGTGAAGGATATAACGTCACTTCTTTCTCAAGTTCATCAAATGCCTTGAGTCATTTTTCAGATAAGAATCCCTACTTTTATCATCTAGTGATTATGGACATACGTATGCCCGAGTTAAATGGCATCAAGCTTTATTCTCATCTTAAAGTTTTGAATCCTGATGTAAAAGTACTTTTCTTGTCTGCCCTAAATGCACTTGATGAGGTGCTTAGTATATTTCCAGAAATCAAGTGTAGTGAAATTATTCGTAAGCCTATCGAACCCGATGCACTTCTTTCCATCATTAAATCCACCCTGTGTCGGTGACTACCGTATGGAGCTATATGATGCAAATACTAAGGAATAGAATTAATCAATATGGTTTGTCTGATATATTCCTCATCGGGATTAGCCTTTTTCGAACAAACCTCCGTGAAAGGCTTGACCATAGCTTTGCAATATACACTAGGGCCATTTCAATTATAAAAAATCGATAATACTGCAAGAGTAGCTGGGGTTTCTTTTGTTTAATCGGTATTCAAATAACTATGTCCAAAAGTCTTTGGGGGTCTTGGATTTATTTTCTAATAAAATATTCATAAAATATACTCTTATCCCTGCCATACCGCTCTTATTATTTGCAGTTATTGCAGTCGATCCTTACCTGTGGGTTGGTTCGGAAATTCATCACTTTTACATAGAGTTGTTTGCTGTAATACTCTCTGGAGTCATAGGGTTCTACTACATCTTACATGCTAGAAACTTGAATGATAAGTTTAGTTTGTTTATTGGTATCGGTTTTTCTGTAAGTGCCTCAATCGATTTACTTCATGTGGCGGTATCTTATAGCTTAATGGAGAGCCCTGATTTTCTGAAATACTTTATTCCCCAAACATGGTTTGCAGGTAGAATTTTTCTTAGCAGTATGCTTTTAGTTGCAATAGCAAAATATTCCTCTACATTTCAAGAAGACTTGGAATTATCCAAAATAGATCAATCTGATAACCAAAAGAACCGAATTATGCGAAAATCGTCTTCGTTAAATTTCGATCAAAAAAAATTGGATGAAAAGCTTCAAAAAAACCTCATAATATATCTTATTTTCTTAAGTATCATTGCAGGAATTATCGCTATAGCCTCTTTTTTCATGGTCTTTCCGGCAAGTGTTTTGGACGATTATTCTTTACATAGACCATACGAAATTCCTCCATTGATTTTATTTACCATAGCCCTAATTTTCTTTTATAAGAAACGACTTTACTTGAAAAAAGATGTTATTTATAAGGGGATACTAATTTACTTATTAGTAGATATTTTTTCACAAATCATTATGTCTTACTCTGCCCAATCATTTGACACGGCTCACAATCTAGCACATGTGCTTAAGGATGTTGGATACTTTGTTAATATTATCGCCCTGGCTATATCTGGAATAAGATATACAATGAATCTCAAGGAGAGAAACGAGTTGATACAAAATCAGTATGAAAAGATCAAAGAATCAGATAAAATAAAGGATGAATTCATTAATATCGCAGCTCATGAATTAAGAACACCAATTCAACCAATACTTGCACTTTCTATCTTCTTAGGTAACAAAAAGGGGTCAATAGAAGAATACAAGGACCATATTGAAATAATCATAAAGAATTCGAAAAGACTTCAGAAACTTTCTGAAGAAATTCTGGATGCCGCAAGAATTGAAAGCCGTTCATTAGATCTCAATTTGGAAAGATTTGATTTGATAGGTTTGATGACGACCATGATAAGTGATTATTCTAATCAAACCGATAGCAATAACATCAACATAAAATTTGTTAATGAGGGTAAAGATATCGATTTGGATATGCAGTTTGAGAAACAAGAAATTGTAAAGCTATTTGTCTATGCTGATAAAGATCGAATAATTCAAGTATTATCAAATATCTTGATTAATTCAATAAAGTTTACTAAGAAAGGGGATATTACTATAGTAGTCAAAAGGACTTACAATAGAGTGTTTGTCAAGATTAGTGACTCTGGTCCAGGGATCGATAAGGAGATCCTGCCCAGATTATTTGATAAATTCATAACAGGTTCCCCTTCAGGGACTGGCCTTGGATTATATATTTGCAAAAACATTATAGAAGCTCATGGAGGAAATATATGGGCCAAAAACAATGATGAGGACAAGGGAGCTACATTTACATTTACTTTACCAATCGTTACTCAAAAATAAGTGCAATTGGAAAACTGTTAATTGCTCAATTTCAAATAATTTTCATTTTAATTTTAACTAATATTTTAGCTGGATATACAATAGGATTGTTTCGAAAATAATGCATTTAGTGTATTTCTATAGTTACTGTGAAGCGAACCAATACCAATAACCATTGAATAAATAAAAGTTATTGAATTGATTTCCAATAAATCGTATTTAAAGTTCCGCACATTTTACATTCAATGCTTGTCGGAATTGTATCTCTGTCAGGGTATTTTGTTGGCTTCTTGTGATCCGAGTCGGGGGGTGTAACATTATACGATTCTCCACATTTTGGACACGCAAACAATGTCATGGTATTGGTTATCATCTATCATATGTAAACATTAAGTCATGATGATTTTTCATTGAATTTATTACTATATTTTGATTAACAATATCTGATTTTTCTTTAGTATATCTGCATCTTTCTTTGTTTTATCTGCCAAGAAATACATGATTCATTCACCTAAAATATCATGCATAGATAGATAGATGGACAAATAGATAGATAGGGAGAAAATTTCCAACTATGATTCTACCTTAAGTCGTCGATGAGGTCCTATCTTACATTCGCGAGAATTTTATTGTCTTTAAATAGATATTATGTCCATGATGCAATTTACTAATATCAAACAACAGTTGATCCTTAACTTGACCTTGATATCTACCTCTAATAGGCAGATCTTTAAGCAATGAAATCCGCTAACTTGTATGATAGAGGCGCCACATAAACTAGGCAAAATATTTGATAAACACATAGAATATGAATTTGATAAAGAGGATGTCAAAGCAACCATGACTACTATGACTGATGAACCATATGTTCATCACGTGCCGACTTTAACAGGTGGTTTTGGATACAACGAAGTATATAGCTTTTACAAAAATAGCTTTATTGGAAAAATGCCAAAAGATATAAAAATAAAACCTATTTCACGTACGGTAGGTAAAGATCAGGTAGTAGATGAAATCATAATTAGTTTTACTCATGATAGAGAGATTGAATATATGTTACCTGGGGTGGAACCTACCGGCAGATATGTGGAAGTACCTCATGTAGTCATTATGAAATTTGATGGACTTAAAATTGCTCATGCACACATTTACTGGGATCAAGCGTCAGTTTTGGTTCAAATAGGACTGATAGAAGAAAAAAATATACCTGTTACGGGAATTCAGCAAGCAAGACGAATGCTCGAGTTATCCAACAATTAGTTTTTTTTAATCATCAATAACTTTGTTTCATAATTCTTGGAAATTCTGGTGCTGAAGGAGGATTTTGACATTGTCTCATCAAATAATGTGATGCATTCTATTGTTATATAATAAAGAACGAAGTTTAGACCTGCTTTAGAATTTTTATTTCTAATACTATCATAGCACGATTTTGCTATACTAGATAAACGGATGAGAATATAGTTGCTCTAATATCTAAGACATTACAATTCCTATCGACTTCTAAGCAAGGAATTGTTACTATCAGATTTCTTTTTAATTTTACTTTCGTGATCTTTTGGATAATCATCTGTTGGCTGCAAGATACCATCTAAATCTTTAGCTAGGTTATTTTATAAAAAATACTGTCCGTTTCTTTTCTAAATATTGAAAGAAATATCTATGATTAATCCCTAATAATTGGTAATGTTATAAATATTTGATATTTTAATATTTTTACGCGAATAAACAACTAAAATAACTTGTTAATTCTAATTCAAAAATAAATAAATTGTTTTGATTAGTGATTAGCAATAGTGAACCCTGGTATTAGTTAAAACAAAAAAAGTTGTTTATGATCCTCGAATTATCTAGTTACCCTGATTGGATAAGTCCCATATCAAATTATTGGAATTATTTGATATCTGCATTAATTCATTGTATGCCTGGTTTAGTAAATTCAATGCTTCCGTATTATTGTTATTGCTAATCGCTGTCTGGGTTTCATTTAACAACAATTTGACAGCTTCTATTGAATCATCTAACTGGAAAAAAGTATCACTTGATTCACTTGTCGTATTTCCAATGTTTATCTCCGAAATTGGCTGAGCGATTGCTCCGTTATGATTACTACCCAGAAAAAATGAAGCTCCAATTGCTACAACCATTAAAAAAATAGGGGGCGATTTTGAATTCATGATATGTTTCATTTGATTTTGATTATCTTGGTTATATGATCTTTTAAATTTTTTCATAATTTTTTGACCGAGTTACCCTTGATAACTGATTATCAAATCAAGTTCAGATGCATACTATGAATGAGGTAAAAGTTCTATTATTTAGCAAGATTTCCAAAATAATATATTTTTAGATAATTCTGCGTACCTGAACATGTTTTTTGGACACCCTTCCGTTGTACGGTTCGATGATGCATGTTGGTCCAATAATTCAATTTAGATTCTTTCTACGTTTAGTGCCTTCTCTACGTGATCCTATCGGTGGATTAAATGCTTAGATAGTTACCATTAACTGTAGCGATTTACAGGATACTTCAAATCAAATCTGAGATTTGATGATAAAATAACGGCGCGCTCAATTTACAAGTGGTTATGGTGTCCCTGCAACTTCTGCAAGATAATAATAACAATTACCATTATAAGGAAATACATTGGGTAATTAGTACATATGTTAGCTAAGATGATATTAGAAAATTTTTATCAATGATTGTTATTGAACATTATTGCAATTAATTTGAATAAAGTTTAAATATTGAAAATAGTTATACAAAACACTATAATGAAATACTTACTAGTTATAATGCCTATATTCATTATGTTAACTTTGGCTCCGGCTTTAATGGCTGCTCCAAGTAACGTATATGCACAAAATATAGCTTCTCAAGCAATATCTCAAGCACAATTCGCAACACAACTCGGAATATGTGTATCAGGTGATGGTACCTTATTTTCATGTAACAACCTCAACTTCCAAAATCAAAATAACGAGGGAAACAACGCCCTAGCACAACAAGGTGGTAGCGGTAAAGGTAGCGGCAACTCTGCAAACCAGGGTATAGGCCAATCACAATCCTCAGAGCAAAATGCTTTATGTGTATCAGGTGAAGGTACATTTGTATCATGTAACAACCTCAACTTCCAAAATCAAAATAACGAGGGAAACAACGCCCTAGCACAACAAGGTGGTAGCGGTAAAGGTAGCGGCAACCCTGCAAACCAGGGTATAGGCCAATCACAATCATCAGAGCAAAA
>JBGTFK010000078.1:0-6206 GCA_041747305.1 Candidatus Nitrosocosmicus sp. | reverse complement strand
CACCACCATCATTTTTGATCTTTACATCCAGTCTGTTTATCCTTCTATTTATTGTACTAAAATCAGGAATGGATGGAATCTTGTTTTTTGCATGACCCTTGACGATTCCTTCTGTTTGTCTATATGGTAGATGAAAGTATGTTTTGGCGTATCCTAACATCAAAACAAATGTATCAGGGTAGTGAAATGGCTCTCCTAGTTTACCTCTGTTCATATCTGCTAATTCTTTATTCCAGTTGTCTATAAGGTCAAAACCCAGTAGTATTTCGCCTCTTCTAACAAGTGACTCATTATACTCTGACCATTTCACAAGGTTCGTAGGAGATGGTTAGCTAAATATTTTGGGGAAATAGGTGAATCATGCAACAAGGCAGGTCAGAAGCATTCTTTACAATTGTTCCAACTTCGCTTTGGAACATGTTTAGGAGTCTTAGCAAGGTTACAAAAGAAGAAAGGAACATCGCTCATATGTTGATAAAGAGTCATACAGCAGGTAAAGCAACATTAATGGACTTGCGTAAATTTCACTACAATATCTTATGTCGCTCCGACATGGGTGAAGTCGGAGCGGAAGTTTTAGCTGGTCGTGCAAAGTCTATTTCTGCAAAACATTACCTAATTCACGAACTGGATAAAATGAGTCAACAATACGCTAAATGCATGTTAGAACCCTACTTTTAGTAACAGTTGATCACTTTTATAGACCCGACATAAACGAAATAATAACAAAGAGGATAAGGCCGGTGGTGGATGAGTTAAGAAGAGAACTAACTACTAACTCTTAGTGGATTTGGGGATAAATATGTGGAAGTCAAAAGCGCCACCCCTATGGCGGGCGGCGCAAGTACCTCAGTTTTAAATCTATTGCAAGGATTTGAAGAATGTTTTAATTTTAGAAGAAATAGAAATCACATACAGAAAACATCAGGAATTTGGAACTAAATATATTGATCCCCATAATTCATTGTTCGTTCCTGCCTTGGGGAAAAATAGCGACCCATCAAGAGAAGATTTGGTAAGATATTATATAAAGAATAAATGGAAATATCATTGAATACTAAAACAACATATCCATAGGAGCTTTATGTCTCGAAGCCCTTTTGTCCTTTTCTATTCTTTTATCGAAGTCGGTATTTATATAGCCTCCAAACATTTTACCAAAGACATTACTAACATACATATAAATAACAATTTGGAAGACTGTAAGAGATAGAATATCTGTAGTTATAGTTATTCCTCCAATTTGATCAGTTCGATTCATCTCGATTAGGGGTGTTTGACCTATATGCTTTTGAAGAAGATTCTAACATCTCGTTTTGATTGCTCGCATTCTTAATGTTTCGGTTATTAAAATTCATCTCCTGAAGGTTTATGACAAATCAGTGAAAAATAAAGGGACAGAGGCAAATAGACCTGTTTGGGTTAGTTACGTAAGGATTTAACATGAATAATTGCATTATTTTATAGATTATTTGTAAATAATTGGAAATTCCTTCCAAAAAAGATGGTTTGATTTGTTACAATCAATATGGCTAAATAATCAGCTTTCAAAGCTATTGTTATGATAAAAATAGGATTAACAGTTGTTGCATTGTTAGTCGGACTTGGATTGGTCACTTCAGGTATGAATTTTGGATTTTCCACAACCAATGATAATGATAGTCAAGGACAGGAGGCTGGCTCACAATCCGAAGGTCAAAGTGAACCAACAGATAGCGAGAACTCTGATACAGCATTATCGACAAGTATACAGAATGAACAACAAGAAGGCGAAGAGACACCGTCTGAAGTAGGAGCTAATTCCGAGGAACAACAAGCAGTTCAGCCACAGCAAAGAAGTGATACATTAGAAGTAAGTAGTCAATTAAGTAGTTCCACTGTTAGTGAACTAACGCAAGAATTAGACGCAGCAATTGCAGATATCAAAGCCAAAGATCCTACAGCAGCAAACATAAGTATAAAATGTACAATAACTTATCCGCCATTTAAAATCGTATGCGAAATTTCTTGGTTATCCACTGCGGCATCGACATCTACAGATACAGCGTTACAGTAGCCAATTCAGGATACAGAATAATTACTTTTTTTTGTAGGTCAATAATTATTAAGATTAAACAAACATTATCAATAGACATTATCAAATTTCTCTTACAATCTAGAACATCTGGATTTGAATGTTGATAAAGTAGGATGGATGTGTGATTGATGAAAAATAACGAGTTTGATACTCGAGGAGTGAGGTATATATGATGATAACTGTATAAATGAGACAATAATACCATGATCGATTATTTGATGAATGATGGATAGTTAAAATTGGTTCTGATGATTAGTAAGTGTGATTAAACATATCTAATTACTCAAGAGAGCTAATGTAAAATCATTATTTCAAATCGGTTCGAGTTTATTGTTGAGATTATGATTTATAATATTTTCCTTGGTCCAAACCCTTTTTGCTTACCAACATGCATTAAGAAACATATATCGTTACATTGCCCCTACTGACGATTTCTTTTTTCAAAGATGATGAAACTTATCAAAGAATAATACAACAACTATTGAACCGATTCATTTCTATCCCAAATTCAGAAGAGAATAGACAATCATTACTAAAAATGATTTCAAACTGTTATCACAAATATCATAATTCAATAAAGTCCAATTCGAGAAGTGATACCGAGCAAAGATCAATACTATTAGCACATCATTGCTTTCAACATTTTGTCAATCCTTGTTTTACTGATCTTTGATTATTGAATTTATGAACTATCTAATTATTGCTAATGACTGTAAGGCTCTTTACCTCATTCCAGTATTTTTCAAACATGATCTCTTGAACTTGGATATGGTGTTCCTCGTTAGAGAAAGTAGCAATCATCTTATTCGGTTGGTCGTATTTAATCTCAAGTAAATATTTGTTGTCTGATATTATTGTCATTTCATCTAAATAGCCTAGTCTGTCTGTGTATCCAAATTGAATTGCGTTGGCTGGATTTGACTCATTGAACGCCGTAATTTGTTTTATCAAATGTTTATCCACATTGTCGGTAAGGATTTTGATTATCGCGCCGCTTTCGATCATTGACTGGAAATAGTTCAAAAATTTGCTCCTGTTTAATATGTTACTAAGGATTCTGTTGGAAGAAATTATTGTTAGTTCCTTTTTACAAGTTCGAATAAATGATTCGATCTCTCTTTCTACGTTATCATAATCTGTTATAGTTCTCCCACTGCTTGATTTATCTTCATATTCTATCTCTTTTTTTCTCACAGAAAGCGGGGTGGCCATCTCCCACAGTTTTTCAAACAAGGCCTGTTGTTTATCTACAAGAACTTTTGAATTACTCCAAAGGGTTTGATCCGGCCTTTCATTTTCTCTATGGAAAATGTATACCATGTATGCTCTATTGTCAAATATTCCAAAATTGCCTCTAAGACCATTGAGGTGTCTTATTTCATGATTCTTCAATGATTTTATCAAATCAATATTTTCTTTAGTAACCTCAATGATTACTCTTAGTTTAATCCCTTTTTCTTGAGTTTTATATTCTACTAGACTTATGGCATCTTGAACATATTTCCAAATAAAACTAAACATTTTTGCGTCCCAAACAGAATCAAAACCCTTATTAGCAATATTCATGGAATCTAAAGCCATTTCTAACATCATATTAGAATCAAAAATAACGTCTGTAAGTTCTGGATGATAATAATTCGTTTCTTTCAATTGCCGAAATGTTATTTCATCCACTATTTTGTATTAAAAGCCCATTTTATTAAAAAGTTATTATTTGTAGAATTTTTTTGTAGGATTTAGGAATAATGAGATTAATAATGAAAATATTTGACTTTCACTCGATTTGTATTATAAACGATCGAAGGGATTTGAACCATACACATCGGTGAGCGGGTTCAAATAAAGCGGTTCATCCTTGATCCCGCGGAGAGATCAACTGTTAGCATATTCTTGCTTTGCGAACAGGTTTTGTCCTTGTTATGTTGATCCTAGATTTATCGATCTATAATCTGTCTAATTGTTGTTAGTGACCGTGAGGCTGTTGACCTCATTCCAGTATTTTTCAAATAGAATCTCTTGAATAGTTACACTATACTCTTCGTTTGAAAATGAGGCAACTATTTCATTTTGTTGGTCATATTTTATTTGTAAAACATATCTGTTATCGCTTAACATTATGAATTCATTAAATTCTCCTAACTTGTTGCTATATCCAAACTGCATTGGATTATCTTTATTTGTTTCATTTATTTGAGCAATATGACTCATTAGATGTTCATCAATGTCGTCGGTTAGAATTTTAATTGTTATACCCCTTCTTAGCAATGAGTCAAAAACATTTACAAAGTCATTCTTATTAAGGACGGTATAAATTAATTTGAAAGACGAAAATATTAGTAATTCTTTACTACATTGTTCTATTAAAGAATTTATTTCATCATGAATTTGTTTATGATTTGTTAAAATCCTCTGATAATTCAATTTATCGCGATATTCTATCTCTTTCAATCTGTTCGCTATTGGAGTTGCAATTTCCCATAATCTATTAAATAGCGATTGTTGACTATCTACTAGGGCTTTAGTATTACTAAATAACGCCTGAGCAGGAGGTTCATTTTCCTTGTGAAATATTTGCACCATATAAGCCCTGTTATCCAACACAGCAAAGTTACTTCTTATATTATCGATATGTTTTATTTCGTAATACTTTATGGATTTTATAGAATCCATATTTTCTTTTGTTATTTCAACAATTAGTCTAAATTTGATACCCCTTTCTTTGGCATGTTTTTCAGCAAGATAAATTCCAACTTTATAAAACTTCCATAAAAAATCAAACATTATCTTATCCCATACTATATCAAATCCTCTTTCAGTACTATCGATAGCAACTATGCCCATTTCTAACATTTTATCTGATTCAAAAATGACATCTGTAACTTCTGGATGATAATGTTTTGACTCCATCAACTGTCTAAAGGTCGAATCATCCACTATTATGATGAATTGCATTTTATTAAAGACTTGCTATTTGAAGAATTCTGTTGAAGATTTAGGAATAAATATATCATTAATAAAATATTTTGACTTTCACTTTAGTTGTAATATGAACGAGATTGAACGGATTTCTACTCTCGCGGGTTCAAATCCCGCACTTCGCACTTCCTTATTTTTGGGGATTCAATAAATCATCTAAATACCTAATTTTGTGCGGGGAATTTGCTCCTCCGATCCCGAGCAAAGATCAGTATAACTACGTACAAGACAGAAATTAATTCCGACAAAAAATGGGATTTTGTTTATTGCATTCTAGAACTTTGGTTTCATGGTACAATTTGGCGGAATGGGCCCTTGTTTTGGACATTCGGGTGGTACAGGGGAGTTTTGGCCATTACCTTTCTGTGCGAAATTTGTTGTTTGTTCCGAACCTGACGTTTCAGAAGATGATGGTGGATTCTCCGACTTGGTAGATTCTAAACTGGTCTCTTTTTCTTCATTGAACGATGGATTTTGCTGAGAATCCGTCTCTATTGTTCTTTCTTCTAATATTATACCTTGGTTTGATTTAATTGAAGGCTGTTCTGTTTGCTGATCTTCTGCAACTCCATCATTATTTGGAAATATTGATTCATCTGTCGTAGGTGCTGTGCGAAATTGGAGTTCAGGTTCAGAACAACTGATGTATCCTCGACTTCCTCCATTCTCACATTCAGAACAGTACATTTCGGTATCCCCTCCCTTATATCCTGTCCCTGGTTTAACGGGTATATACCAACAGCATTCAACGAGTGCTAGACCATTAGCGGATTTCTTGCCTGTAGATTGACAGAATGCATCTGAACTGTTTGATTCATTGGAAACCGCAAAGGTAACCGCGGGACTACTGATTACTGCTACAATTAATAAGGTTCCTAAAATTACATGCATGTGACTGTGCATAACTACACTATTATTCGCTAATTTAAAAACAATTCGTGTTGTATTTTATCAATGCATTTGTAATGTAAAAGATTTGAAATGCTTTGTCGCCTAACTCAATCTATTTAGATAGATTCAACTATCCATTTCCATGATTGACTGGCCTTCTTATAACCGCTCATTAGTTAGACGTGGAGAGATACTTTTCTCATACGATTTTCTTGATAGTTGGGGTCAGGAGATAGAAATAATGAACAGAAATAAGAAGGGC
>JBGTFK010000077.1:0-3285 GCA_041747305.1 Candidatus Nitrosocosmicus sp. | reverse complement strand
CAACCAGATTGATTTGAGAGGTGGGGACTGTACCTGCACTTGTACCTTCATAACACTTTGGAGCATATTTTTTAAAGAAACCCTCAGCCATCTGGCTTCTTCCAGCATTTTGAACACATACAAAGAGAACAGTTTTTTTTTGTACTATCATGATCTCGTTTGCGTTTTCCAAATGAAAATTCCATCTAAATAATTTCTCTCGCTAATCTATTATTCTTTAACAGCCTTGATGGAAATACTGGTGATTTGTCTTTTTTCTTGCTTTTCTTGGTCATTGTCTTCATCTAATTCCATGTATAGTTTCTCATCTAGTATCTCAATATTGGTAAATCCAGCTTTCTTAATGCTATCAATATAATTTTCTTTGGTTAGTGCACCATCGATGCAACTGCACCAGTTCTCCGTATTAACAGAATCTAAATCTATTTCTCTAGATGTAACCAAATCGGATATAACCATTTTTCCTTTCCCTGCAGATTTAAGAATTCGATAAATTTCTCTAAATGTATTTTCCTTGTTGGTTGTCAGATTAATTACACAGTTGCTAATTACTACATCAACAGAATTATCCTCAACAGGTATTTTTTGTTCAATATCACCTTGTCTGAACTCGACATTTGTATATCCATGTTTTTGCGCATTTTCTTTTGCTTTTTTGAGCATATTTTCCGTCATATCGATTCCAATTACTTTCCCGCTTTCTTTCACCAAATTGGCTGCAAGAAATACATCTATACCAGCTCCCGAACCTAAATCGACAACGGTATTGCCTTCTTCAATATCTGCAAATCTAGTGGGATTTCCACATCCTACTCCCAACACTGATGATTCAGGTATTAGATTCAGTTTGCCAACATCATATCCAATAGTTTTTGATGATTCAAATGGAGAAAGGAGAACCTCAGATGATGTACCGCAGCAGTCACTGGAGGGCACACAACAAGAACTAGAATTACCATCGATAACAATCTTTCCATATTGTTCCTTAATTTTTTCCTTTAAATGCAATTGTTTATCCATAGGTATAGATTTACTAAGGAAACTATTTAAATTAGTAAGAGTAAAATAGTAAAGTAAGTGAAGTCAGAGAAACTAACAGAGTCTATCATTAACCTACTACAATGCATGCGAAAATGGTCAATAAACAATGGATCAAAATAACTATCCAGAAAGGATATTATATCGGATCGAATCTCACGGCTGTCGTCAATTAACGACTTGACATAACCAATGAGGATATCCAAATGACCAATCCTTTTTCAGATTTACTTTAAATTGCAGTATTGGACATGTTTCAATAAGCTGGTCAAAAAAAGACAGATCTTGCTCAGTAAAAGAGTCAAATCCAATGGTCCACCATGACTTTCCATTTAACTTCAATTCGGTAATCTCCATAGCAAAATCATAATGCAGCTCTTGAGAATGAACTGGGATCAAGTCATTACCACCAACATTAAATTTCTTTTGCCATCGTTTCTTCTCTACCCTTATCCATGTATTCATATCGCCCTTATCAGTTAATTGTTCAATCTCGTTACATGCTGTTTTATCATTCCACTCCCATCTTTCCCACCGTTCAATATTGCCACTAATATTCAGTCTAGATATACTATAAGGCTGTACATCTCGACGTCGTTTAATCTCCAGTCTAGAGTTTCTTATTTTTATTCCAATATTGTTACAACCTTGTACTAGTAAATAATGATCAGTTCTGTTTTCAGAAATATCTAAACTAGTCTCTTCTAAAATTTTAGTTACATTAGGAGGTATCTTGCCTTCAAAAAACCAACGAATTTCTGTAGACTTTAACATTTAATTTATTTGAATGTTTGAAGGTAAATTAATATATTTCCTGAAATTATAAAGGTACATATACTTATCAAAAGGAATTCACTAATTAAATATCACGTTACCAGAAAATGAAATTGAATTTTCCTTCTGTCTGCATCTATGCGTTGACGAATTTTCTCAAATTTATTATCTTTCGCAATTAGAGATGCTATTTGCTACAGATGTCATGTTGTCATTAATCATCAGAGTTGTATTATCTTCCGTCATTGAATGTGGTTTCTTATTCTCTCTATTAACATCCATAGCTCTGGTCAAATTCTCTTGTACCATTGCTGGACTTGCGCTTTGTAACCAATGCTATTGTTGCTAAAATAGCAATATCGATACAATTTCTGAATTGTTTATGCAAGTATAGTAATTCTTTTAGTATCTAATTAATCTGATCATTATCTATATTCTGATTGATTAGATTCATAGACACCATAGATTCAGTCGTGATTATTGGTATCTATTCAACCCTACATGCGTACATCTAACTTGACATGTTAACTATTGTCTTCTGATCTTGGGAACATGCGGAACGGCTACGGCAAAAGCTATTGAAACTATTGCTATAAAATAAAGATTAAACCCTATTGCCATTCCGATTGCAGCAGAAAACCATATGCTTGCTGCGGTGGTCAAATTCAATACTTTAATATGTCTAGAATCACCCGTATCCTTTGTATCAGTATCCTTTGTATCAGTATCCTTTTTATCAAAAAGCTCATCTTTTAGTATTATCCCGGCTCCAAGAAACCCAATTCCGGTTACGATTTGGGCAGCGATCCTTGATGTAGAGTTTGGATCAACCATCGCAGAAATATAAGTAAATATCATTGACCCACCAATAACCAAACAATGCGTTCCAATTCCAGAGGCTTTTCCCTTCAATTCTCTGTCTGCACCAATTAATACACCGGCAAGTAATGACAGGCCGATATTTATTAGGAAATCAAGTTCCTGTATACCGGTTATACTCATCGTAAGATCTTCCCCGTATTTAAAATCCCAAAGTTATTTAAAAACCTGTAGTGAGAAACGACTTATCTACTTAACCAAACATCTTCTATATTCTATTTTTAATTCTAAATGTACGAATCTACTATGATTGTTTTTTTTAACATTCTAGTATATCAGAATACCGCATAACAGACCTCTAATTGAAAATTAAGTTTAACTTCATGGCACGATCGGTTTAACATGTTTTTTGTATACAAGGATTGTCGTCGTATCATGACCATGATTGTGAAAGGTTTGCGCAAATAGCACTTATTCCACAACATATCAGAGAACCCAAGTAGTCATACACTATTGTGCACGAGGAAATTCATCTATTCTAAAAGTTTGAAATATATGAACTATTGTCAAAATATACAACGACCTTATATTCGAATTAGGCATAAACACACATACAAGAATACTTGATTTCGCACGAAAAGTAAAGGCTACAAT
>JBGTFK010000076.1:0-19981 GCA_041747305.1 Candidatus Nitrosocosmicus sp. | reverse complement strand
TTGTCGAGAGAACAAATTCATGGCATAACAGGTTCAGAAAATTATATACAAGGTATGAAAAGAAGGTGGGGAACTACCTTGGGTTGGTACAGTTCTCTTGTTGTATGATTATCTATAGAAAAATAATTTTGGGATAGGCTCTAAATAATTCTTGTTCATGACTCTGATGATATCTAAGTAATTTTGTTACCCCTGTCTGAACTATTTTAGAATTGCATTTGCTATAAGATTTATAATACTACAAGAAAATCTGATCATGAAAGTAGTATTAAATATAATACTTTAGTATGAACTAAAATAAATGAATTCAAGAAAAAAGTAACAATGCTTCTAGTTATTTATTCATCTAATTGAATTACCAATTGAGATGAGGTGGATAAAATGGGATATCCATGCTGCGTCATTAATTGGATACTTAAGAATGAACAAAGGATGCACATCATAAAATTTATTTGAGTAGCTTCTAACACGGACAACCTAATCATAGAGTGAATATATATAATTATGATCCATGCAAAATATACTATTTAGGGAATTTTTGACATCTTCTATTCCTTACTTTTATATTTACCGGTTTCATCTTAGCTTTGCAAATAAGATCATTATTATTGTAAGTTTGATATAATTTGACAGTTAGGGAATTGACCTACAAAAACAATAAAGGATGTGGGTCGTCCCAATTAGGTAAAGCTATTTTTCAATTTGAATCATGAGATCTATCACATGTAATATTTTAAGACAATATTTGACCTAATATTTAACAACTGACAAATAAATATGTCATTTACGTTTCAATTGTAAAATACAATTGAAGATAAGTTTATCTTTTTTAGTGTTGTCATATATCAATGCAAGTAGAAAGAATTTTTAGAAATTCTGAAATGGATGTGGTAAACGAATTAAAAAGATCCGGGATAAAATGGGTACGCCTAAATTTCTGCGATCCTTTTGGATTTCTTCATCAGATATCTGTAAACAGTGCTGAAATTACAGAGGATGCGTTTAAGCAGGGATTGCCTAGATTGGATGGAAGCTCCATAAAAGGATTTAAAGAGATATATGAATCAGACATGTTACTCAAACCCGATCCTTCCACTTTTGCAATCCTGCCTGATTATTTTGACAAGAATAATCATAATAAGAAAAATTACGCTTATCCTTCGATGGCTGCGCGTATGTTTGTTGATATTTATGATGGTTATGGAGGTAAAAGATATTCCAGGGACTGTAGATATATAGCACAAAAAGCAGAAGAATTCTTAAAGAACAAAGGATTTGAGAAAAGCTATTGGGGACCTGAATTAGAATTTTTTATATTTAATAAAATATCTCTGCTTCCAAACCCTATGTCCTCAATAAATTGTTCTGGTGGATCAGGATACTCAATAGAATCTGGAGAAGCACCGTGGAATTCTTCTGGTGGTAACGAATATACGATTCCTTTTAAAGGAGGATATTTTCCTGCACCCCCTGCCGACAGTTTAACTGATTTAAGAGACGAAGTATCTGAAACACTCCAAGAATTTTTTGGAATAAGAGTTGATGCACATCATCATGAGGTTGCGACAGCTGGACAATGTGAAATTCAAATGGTTTATGACGATCTTACTAGAATGGCTGATAATGTAGTTACCTACAAAAAGACCGTAAAGGAAGTTGCTGCTAAACGTGAAATGATTGCAAACTTTATGCCAAAGCCAGTAGCACTTGACAATGGTTCAGGTATGCACGTAAGCCAGAGTTTGTGGACAAAAAAGAAATACGGGCATGATGTAAACATGTTTTTTGATCCTTCTGATGATTACGCAGAACTAAGTCAAACGGCACACTACTATATTGGGGGCTTAATAGATCATGCTAGGTCACTCTGTGCATTAACAAATCCAACTACTAATTCATACCGAAGATTAGTCCCTGGTTATGAGGCTCCAATTAATGTAGCGTGGAGTAAAATGAATAGGTCAGCTAGTATCAGAATTCCAGCACATTATAAAAATATGGAGAAACAAAAAAGAATAGAGTATAGAACGCCTGATCCAAGTTCAAATATTTACCTTGTAGAGTCGGCATTGTTATTAGCAGGACTTGATGGAGTCAACAAAAAAATATCTCCTCCAGACCCCGTAGATAAAGATATCTACAAACTTACGGAGCAAGAAAAGAGAGAAATCGGGATTAGAAAATTGCCTACCTCTTTGTTAGACGCTATAGAGTCCCTAGAATCTGATGCTGATTTTTTGAATCCTGTATTTGCAGACGACTTTATTGAAATGTATTGTCAGATTAAAAAAGATGAATATACAACGGTAGCCGCAATACCTTCGCCAAGAGAATTCTATATGTATGGGAATGTTTAGGTAACACATGTCGTATCCTAAAGATATATTAGAAATCAAAAGAAATCTTCTAAAAGAGGTTTCTTCTACTTCAATTGTTCCCCCGATTGATAATTTCAACTCCTTATATTACGATCAGTCGAAAATTATTTTAGAAGCAAGGAAAGCATTTGACGGTCTTATTCCTTATTCAGGACTAGGTGCTAATTCCACAAATGATTATTTTTCGTCAATCGATTTCATCGGTGGGAATCTTAAAACAGGTGTTGATTATCGTAAAGTAGATCTATCTTTAACTATTGGAGGCCGTTATTCAAATAGAAAAATAACCACCGACATTCCGTTTTTTGTTTCTGGTATGAGCTATGGTTCATTGAAGCTTCCTGCAAAAATAGCATTGCATTTAGCATTAAATCAACTTGCTGAAGATGGGATAAGAGTAATAATGAATACTGGGGAAGGAGGGGCACTACCTTGGGAAATTCATGATTTTGATAATGGTGATAGCAATGTAATGGAACGTGTATCTAGGCTCCTTAAAGAACACAATTTAGACAGTATAGATAGGGAACGGCTTTTTCGCAGAAATTATCCATTGGTTGTTCAATATGCGTCAGGAAGATTTTGGAAAGATCCTGATTACCTGCTCAATGCCGATGCAATAGAAATCAAGATAGGGCAAGGTGCAAAAATAGGACATGGTGGATTGTTACCCGGCTCAAAAGTGACAGAATTAGTGGCAGAAAACCGTGGTATACCTCCTTACAAATCAGCTCACTCACCTTCAAGACATTTGGATATCTTGGGACCAGAAGATTTGGTTGCAAAGATTCTTGAATTAAGAGAGCTTACTAACTGGAATGTTCCCATAATGGTAAAGGTGGGGGCATCAAGAGTCCATGACGATATCGCGATAATACTCAAATCTTATGCAGATGCTGCCGCCATAGATGGTTACGTAGGAGGTACTGGTGCTGCTCCTTGGGAGATTCGAGATAGCATTGGCATAAATACAGTCCCTGCGATCAGGGTGGCTAAAGATGCAGTAGATAATTACTATTCAAAGAGAGTTATGGATGAGTTTAAACTCATTGCTCACGGTGGTATTTGGGATTCAAAACGAATTGCAAAATGTATTGCTCTTGGGTCAAATGGGGTAGGCATAGGTACAGGATTTCTCATATCAATGGGATGTACCCTAGTACAAGATTGTTATACCAATACTTGCCCAGCAGGATTAACTGGTTCTTATGAAAAATTGAATATACAATCTAGTGTGAAGAGAATAGTCAATTATATTAAGGGAACAAGGATCGAACTGCAAAATATAATAGGTTCTTTGGGGAAGAAAAGAATACGGGATCTCAACAAAGAGGACCTTTTTGCTACTGATGAAATTTCAAATATGGTATCAGGGTTGTCTACAAACGAAAAGAATTACTATGGAAGAATAGAGAGCAAAATTAGAAAGTACACTGAGATAGACCTGAGATAGAGGAAGAAAAAAAAATGAATGTAAAAGAAAAATATATAATACGATCTTCTATTTTGGAATTAGCGGAAACTGGTCTTCCTCGTGATGTTTCCATAGATGAAAAAATAAAACTCGAACAAAAGAATGGTGATAGGACAAAAACTGGGAACTTGTGGGATTGTATCACTGCCTTAGGTGCACAATTATCGCGGCCGCCTTACGATCCTTACAGAGAAATAATTGACCTTGATATATCCATTGGTCGAAGACAATGCCTAAATAAGGTTATTTTATCTATGCCGTTGATAATTTATGATAATAACGCGGAAATAGACAAAACAACGTTAGAATCTCTTCATATAGCATTAAATGGGCTAAAGAGCATTGATAACACGAATTTAGGGCTTATTTCAAAAAAGAGAATAGAAAATAGAAATTATCCACATTTTAGAAGAATAAATGAAACAACAGCAGTAACAGAAGAAGACGATTATGACACCGAGGGCCTTGTATTTCAGTGCGAAAATGAAAAGTCTTTGCAATTTCTAAACGTTATAAGGAAAGAATTTGATGGGCCAATCCTTGTAGAAGTAGATAATTCTTTTGAAAGATATCTTGGACCACTGTTAGATGCAGGAGCTGACGGGATTATCGCAGATACTATCAAGATAATAAATAAATCAAAAGATACCCAAATGCATGCAATAAAAATTATACACGATATAAGATGCGCTATAAACCAATACTATGCTGGAAAAGAAAATGATGGGGTAGTGCTAGTAGTTGCAGGAGACGTTAACAATACTGGAAAGATTGTAAAAGCTGCTGCATTGGGTGCCGATATTATTGGATACTCTACAAGCTTATTAATTGCAAATGCTGCTCATCACTATGAGATTCAATCTAACTTAAATGCAGTCTCCGATAGGATACGCAAACATATGATGGCTACTAAGGGAGAACTTAAAGGAGTACCTGCTGCGTTAGGATATAGTAATTTCTATAATCTTTCATCCGTAGATTTGCGTACATCGAGTATTGAAGCAAGTATACAGGCAGAAATTGCTATAGAAGGAACAAACAAAACTTATCGTCAAACAATTGAAGAATTTATTCATAAATATACTATAGAAGAAGAATTGGATCTGAATATATCTCAGAAACAAGAACTAGTTGAATATCTATTGATAAATAGGTAAGGAAAGGATGGAAGGAACATGTGCGGAATTTGTGGGATTATATTAAAAGAACACACTGATTCAAACTTCTTAGTAGGTGCATTGCTTTATAAGATGATGGAAAGCCAGCAAGTAAGAGCTCAAGATAGCGCCGGAATAGCCATTTACAATAATGATGATGATTGTCAAAATAAATTTTCTAACCTTGCCTATTTCATAAAGTCTGAAACCGAATACGAGCTGAGGACAGAAAGAAATTCTACATCAACTAAATATTCAAAAGAGTCCGATCAATTTGTTTC
Source organism: Candidatus Nitrosocosmicus sp. (assembly GCA_041747305.1). Classification (GTDB taxonomy): domain Archaea; phylum Thermoproteota; class Nitrososphaeria; order Nitrososphaerales; family Nitrososphaeraceae; genus Nitrosocosmicus. The sequence goes on along the minus strand of JBGTFK010000076.1, from coordinate 14,691 downwards.
TAGGTTAAAGAAAGATGAGAACGTTTCAATAGTGGGTTATACGAAAGAAATGAAGTTGATTAAGAATGTAGGTTTGGTAAGAGACCTTGATAAAAAATATAATATCAGATCAATGAAAGGGACGCACGGCATTGGACATTTGAGAATAGCAACAAGCAGTAACGTCGATCCTAGCAATGCCCATCCATTTAGCACTACTGTTATGCCGGATATTGCAGTTGTGCATAATGGAGAAATAGCAAATTATTCCAAATTGAGAAATTTGCTAGAAATTAAAGGATACCCTTTCTATTCTAGCTGCGATTCAGAAGTAATAGCAATATTTCTTGTTGACCAACTTTTAGAGCACGGAGACTTAAAAAGGGCGCATGATGAATTTATTCAAAAAGCTGATGGACCTTTTACATATATCGCTTCTACAAATCGTACATTGTCATTGGTGAGGGATAAATTTGGAACAAGAAAGGGGATTGTGGGGTATAATCCTGGGTCAGGTGAGTGCCCCCCATTTTGGGCCATGGCAACGGACTTATCTGCGTTAGATATCATCGGAGCTAACAAAGATGTGAAAGCAGCATCACCAGGTAAGTCACTGGTTTTTACGATGGAATAAATAAATTAATAAGGCCATAATCAACGACCAAAGGTTAATGTGCTATATATTAGATATTGATGAACTTGGAATAATAGTCAATGAAATCGGTTCAAAGATATCTAATCCGGATACCCAATTTGATAAGGTTAATGCTATATTTGAGGAACGCTATGGAATAAAACTCCCAGAGGGTATAAAACGTGCATCGATGGAAAAATTTGGAGATATTGTAAGCTCTCCACTAATAATGGAAAGAGCAATAAATTCCATCATAAGTAAAAAGGTGATCGAAGGTGTAACCAAGATCACAATAAAAAACCCCAGATCTCTCTACAGAATCGGGATCCTTAGTTTTGACGAGACAATAAAACTCGATCTAGTGGTAAATGGTAACGTAGGTAATTTTTTTGGAGCATTTTGCAATTTTGATGGCACATGGACGGTAAAAGGGAACACCGAGAATGGATTGGCTGATAAAGGATATAAGGGAAAAATAGTCGTCGAGGGCTTTGCTACAGAATTGGCTTGTCAAAATAACCAAGCAACTGAATTTAGTACCGGTGTAGACGTCTTGATCAAAAAAGGATGTATGGAAAGAGCAATGGGTCAGGCAAGAGGGGGAAGACTTGTCACGTTTGGTGCAGGATATAATTCGGGTTTATACATGTCAGGTGGCATATTACTTAATTTGGGATTGCCAGGTGAATTATTTGGTCCAGGAATGGTTGGGGGCATAATTTACTCTCCCAAAGGAACTACTGCCGCAGAGGGTGCAAAAATTGATATATTGTCAGTAGAAGATTACACTATAATAAGGGAAACACTGGGTGTTTTTGAAAAGGAACTGTGTATTGAACAGTTAGAAGATTTTTCTATAGAAAATCCGGTAATATCTTTAACCAATGAATCAATAGAAAATACTCAAAAATACGATATGCGCGACTTTATCAAAATAGTTCCTGATATAATATCACAATAATCTAAAATCTTCTTTCGCAGTGATTAAGACTATATGGGTATTAGTTCTATCGATATAAGGCAGTGATAAATCATTCTTGACAAAATCACTTAGCTCTGAACGATTCTTAAACTTTGCAATGATTATCAAATCAGTCAAGCCAGTAATGTCATAAACTGCACAAACGTTTGAAAATTTTGAAATATGTCTTTGTACCTCAATTATTTTGTTTTTAATTGCAGTAACTTCAATTACCGCTGTCAGATCAAATCCTATTTTTGCATAGTCTATCATTGCCGAATAGGATTTTATTACTTCATTTCTTTCAAGTTTGGATATTCGATTAAGTACGGTAGGTGGAGAAATTCCTAATTCAAATGCTATTTTTCTATACGAACTCCTAGCATCTGTTAGCAGTCTTTTTAATATTTTTGCATCTAATTCATCCATTGATAAATTTTCTATTGTTTACTTTATAAATATAAAATGAATTTAACGTTTTTTTAATGAAAGTAAAGTAGTATTGTTATAATATTCTCATTGTAAAAGATTTACTTGCCTAAAGTTTCAGAGATTCTAAAAAGATAGGTGTTTAGGTCCTGTTCAGTTAATTTTATTTTCATATCTATCTAGAAATAGAATTACGTCTTGACTTTTTACGTCTTCGAAGATTAAATATTGGTTTAAAAAATCTGCAATACTGAAGATTAGCAGAGTATTAGTTGATATGACAATTTATTAGACGAATCAAGATAGTTATAGAAAAAAGCTTTGTAACTAAATTACTTTGAAATCTAGAAAATTTTTAGCTCACTGATAGTATCTATAGATTATTTCCGCAGATATAAATAGAATCATCGAATGATTATGATGACCTTTATTGGGAATAATTATAGCCTTAATTCATTTGATTGTCGTTTCTTTCGCTCTTTATACAATTACACTCAACGATGCTTCTGCCTTCTCCATTCCTGAGGAGATGGATTATTCCGTTCCATTTGATTTTCTTTCTTCTGCAGAGGATGAAACCATGGAATTTGATAAACCTCTTAATGAAAGTAAAAGTATGGTCCCCGAGATAGACGATACGTATTTTGCAGGCAAAGTCGATTCTGATATATTCATTGAGCGTGAAAACGCATTAGCCAAAAACAATGATGAGAATCACAATCAATATGAAAATGATATGAATAATGAGAATATTTTAAACAAGATGTCTGATTCTGAATCAAGTGATACTAAAAATAAGTCAAATTCACACCTGGATGCTTACGAAAATAAATATGCCGATAAAATTGATGAATTAAAAAGTGAAACCATGGAAAAAAGTTCTGAAAAAGCAAGTAATGATGGAAAGATGGTAATAATCAATTTTGATGATAATTGGAAAACTCAATTTGAAAATGCTAAGCCTATTCTTGATGAATATCAGTTCAAGTCGACGTTTTATGTTGTGTGTGATTATGTGGACGGAAAAAATCGATTGACTTGGCAACAAATTCAGAGCTTGTATGATGAAGGGCATGAAATAGGTTCTCATACTATGAATCATGAAAATTTAGACGAAATCAATCAAGATGTCAGATACCATGAAATCGTTGAGTCAAAGAAATGCATTGAGGATAGAGGATTTAGAGTTCACAGTTTTTCATATCCGTTTAATTCAGGTGATGATAACCTAGAATCATTGGAATTGGTATCTAATACTTATGATTTTGCTAGGACTGCAGGTGGCAACGGCCATGCGGGTAGCGACCAGATTGGAAGTCATGAAGACTATGAACGACATACCATCGTGGGATGGAGCCATGATGCCGAAAGAAAAGAGAACAATTATTCTGATTTACAAATGCTAGATGTGTTTAAAGATTATGTAAATCAGTATGATGATAGGGGTCCGAATGTCGGTAGCATACCCATAATAATTTATCATAACATTAGTAATGATAGGGGCACGTATAGCACGAGCATCGATTTATTTAAGTCTGAAATGCAATATCTTTACGAAAGTGGTTTCAAAGCAGTTACAATGAACGAGGCATTTGGCCAACATGGATGAATTTAAATCGAATTGTATATGATCGCTGGATAGCATTAATCAATTGGCAAAGATTACAGCATGAAAATTCCTTATCTCTTTTATGATACGGAGAAACAAAACACCCCGAGTTGTTTTATAATGGATGGTATTGTACATCTACTGTATAATTATCTCGCGAGGATTTGTCAAAATACGTTTCAGAGAACAAAAAATAAAAATTCAGACATCATCTTCATTCCTCGCTAGAAAAGAGCCTCATTACAAAGAACGATTCAGTACATCAAAGACAGGACAGAAAGTTTCGATGATTACTTTCCCTGTACTAAATAGAGGTATAATCTAAATCGTGTCAAAAAATGGCTTGATTTGTTATCAAATATATACAACACAAAGGTGATAAAAGTTTAGGGTAACTGGTGTTTCGAAATTAATGATATGAATTTAAAAATTATTATTCGTGTATCAAAAGAACAGGAATGTTAATTTTTCTTACTATTTTCATTGAATCGCTGAATGCAGACTTTAGCCATGAATTTACATATGAAGTACCCAAAATTACAAGATCGTATTTGTTTTCATCGGTTTCCTTTTCAATCCCATCCATAAACTTATCAACCCTAAACTTATAAGATATTCTGCTTTTGCAACCTGCATCCTTACATTCCTTAATTTTTTTTTCCATAATGTTTACTACGTCGCCTTCTACTTTGTACTTGTATTCACTACCATGATTGGAATTTGTTTCTTGAACATTGGAAATTTTTATTGACGTACCATATATACTCTCAATACTCTCTATTACTTTGAGGATAACAATGTCAGCATTTGTCAAATTCGAAAAATAAATAGCATAATTTAGCGCATGATCAGACTTCTTCTCACCATCGTGACAGACCAATATTTTAGAAACAGTCGGAATATTTGAAAATGAAATTATAGGGTTGTCTTCGGTGGTAATTTTTTCTGTAAAATTTTCTTTAAATTTAACATCATTGTTTACAGTACCTGATGTATTGTCTGATTCCATGGCTTTATTTTCGATATGTATACCTCCACTACTACCTCCTCCTCTAGTTATTTCAGTCGTAGATAGATACTGTTCCCTTACCGAAGGCGTAGACGAATCCGTCTTATACCTTGTGAACTCATCTTCAGAAAGGTTAAATTGAAGAATATGGCCGTCAAAGTTTTTAATCTTTTCTTTGGGTATTTGATAAACTATTTTATCAATCAATCCTTTTTGAATAATAACATAATCATCTGTTACATGTTGAACTTCACCTAATTCGGCTTCATTAATACCTCTAGCTTCTTTTTTAATGATCTTATCCCAATCAATATTTGAACTCATATTTATTGGTGAGAAGTTAGACTATATATAGAGTAGTAATAATGCTTTTAGGATATTTAGAATTCTTTTGTGCCATTCACTGGCTCTTTGTTTAGAGATCTTATAGTTTAAGGAAACCTGTTTCCCTTGTGAACCCTAGAAACAGAACACCTTACAAGTATGTATGCTATGGTCTGTATTTGTAATTCTTCAGGCTTATCCTTAAGACAAACCTCCGAAAGGCTATGTTGCTATGTCAAGCGAAACCATGTAACAGTCTGGAACTGGATTCAAAAGTACTAGCCCCAAAAAGTTGAAGTCAACTGGAAGAAAAGTTCTGGAGCATATTGTAGACGAGACTATGTTAAAGGTATGATCAGAGTACATCTGGCCTAGGTTGCAACAGAGCCTGAAAGCAGACAAATTCTCTCATTTTTTAGCTAATAAATCAAAGGAAAGAAACATGTTTGTAGCAGAAAGATTTCTGTCAAACACCGTCAGTGACTATGGAAAGCATCCGATGTCGTCAGATGGTGGAACATGGTACCCAACGGCTTGTAGATTTCTTGGACTAGGGTATCACATCCATTCCTCCTACGAGAAAAGCATAATCGAAAGGACGATCCAGTATAGTATATCAAGGATAGGACAGAGAGTTTCGACGATTTCTTTCCATGTAGAATAAAGAATTACAAACTAAAACATATACGGGCTTGGCTGCGGTTATTTGTTGACTACCATAACAGAGAGATAAAACCAGTTAAATGAACAGAGCCTGGTTACCTATCAATCTCGCCTTTTGTGGCGATTACTTGTGTTGTCCTTTTTAAAATATCATAGACATAGGAAGGTTAGATTTTGATACAGTATAGTTAATCATTAAGTATTACTATCCTATGATTCCAATAATTAAATTCATTTATGTTTTATCAACAATCCAAAGGCAGAAGTGGGGTTGCAAGTTAAGGAACTAAATACTCGATAGTTTTATTATTCAACCGCTCAGGAGAGTAGGGACCAAGAGCATATCAATTGTGATATTTCCGTTTAGTATGGAATAGGGTAAATGTTATGACTTTTTAACTTTATTTTTGGCATTTTATTGACGGTCAAGACATTTATAGAATAACAATTTGAAAGAATGGTAACAATCTCAATTAAAATAAGGCAACAAGGAATGAAGGTTTAAAAATAGTATGAGAATAACAGATCATAGTATTGAATATCTCTAAACCTCATTTGGCAATAGTAGGTTTGATAGTACTAACAGTTATTTTGATATCTTATTATTACTATGATGCAGTTGTGTTAAACCAAAAACAGCCTCAACCTGAACCAGAACTGCAGCCCCGACAGGTCATAACCCCAGACAGCATGGATATATTTGGAATCAACAAAATCTATCCCACAACGGAAGGAGGAAGAGAGTGGTTTATCAATATGGATGATCCTCTTGACGATAATATGTTTTTCATTACCTCCAATGTTCCAGTCGAAAAAAGCGTTGATGACGGCTTATCATGGTTTATAAATGATTCTCAAATAAGAATGAATGTAAATACTCCATCAGGCGAATCTCCTTGGAAAAATATTGAAATGACAGGTTATGTCAAGGTAAGATCAATATTTAACAATAGCCAAGGAAATGAAGAAGAGACAGATAGTAACGCGGAATCTCCAACTGCGGGTCTAACATGGCGAGCCAGAGGAGGTTTACATAATAACCAAAATCCATGCGAAGGCACCGCACTAAACGGAGGAATAAACTTAGTGGACATGCAGGCATCATGGCAAAAAGAAATTTGGCATACAGGAGGATATACAAATTCTAGGGCAATCACACAAGTTACTGATGATCCGTCACTTAATCGATGGATAGGATGGAAGGTTGTGATGTATAATATAGATAACGGTAGCGGTGTAAAGATGGAATCGTATATTGACGATGATAACAACAATAAATGGATTAAAGTAAATGAACTGACTGATAAAGGAGAGTGGTTTGCCAATAGCTCTGATGAAGAATTCAATAGTGCAAACTGTAACAAGCCAAAAGATTATGTAATTACAAATTCCGGGCCAATTGCTACATTTAGAGCAGACAACGTAGCATTTGATTTCAAAAACCTGAGCATAAGAGAAATTGAACCAGCTTGAAATTTCAACCAACTTTAACCAAATCTTTTTGTTCTGAAATAGCAAGATATCATTTTCTTAAAATCTTCAAACGAAGAATAAATAATTTGTCACCCGGCCTCATATAGATGGACTATTATAGTATTATAAAAAAATTAATACTAATCCACGAGTTTTTAAAGGTGATCTAATTGCGCAAGAGATCTATAGTATAACATCATTATAATTTGCATCTCTTTTTTATCTTGGACTGCTGAACCCAAATAATTAGTCAAATTTTCCATGGGTCCAAGGGATTTAGCAATGGATATATTACAAACTCATTATTGGAGCAGAAGTTATAGATATCAAAATATCCAATTAACAAAGTGTCAGAATGTTTATAAAATTATAACAAACATGAAATCCGAAGCAAGTGTTAACATTTCATTATTTTAGCCAAGTGAGAGGATGCAAGTGTTGCATTGTTACAAATTTTACTATCTAGAATTGCTAGTCTCGCATCTACGAGCTGTTCATTGATGCTTTTTGTAGAATTGACATCGGAAATGTTGCTTGATTGGCAAAAAACTATACCTTCTATCTCTGTCAAATCCGCAGATTGATTATCCTCAAGAAGATTTGTAAAATTAGCTATTGGTGATACAATGACCGGAGAACGAATTGGACATAGCACTGACATAAAGTGAATACCGTCTTGGTGGATAGTTTGATCGGTAGTGCTTGAATCGATGAAAGCAAGCGAAACAAGCAAATTACCGTTTACTTCCACTGTATAATTATTATTGACTTCCGTAATATTTCCAGATATTGGTATTGGTTGAAACAACTCTGCTGTTGGTAGAGCCCAAATATCAGTAGAATAATTTGAGAACCATGGGATTGAACTTGCACAAACTAATACAAAAAAAGCTAAAAAGATAAACTCTTGTAATATCATATTTTTTCAGACATTTATTTGGTCAATTTCTGAAATGCTTTTAGATTAATCAGCAGGGTCTGACTTTATTTTATATCTGGTTACTACAAAAAATGGTGGATTGATTTAGTTGTTCTTGATGTGGGAATTCAAAAATTCAACAGTTTTCTGCCATGCGTCTTTCAGCTCATTTGGAGCGAAGCTTTCTCCAGTTGGATTGGCAAAGGCATGTCCAACTCCTTCATAAATGTAAATGTCGTTAGTAATGTTATTAGCGTTCAATGCCTCCTCAAATTCTCTAACTTCTGAAACAGGAATAGATTGATCTTCACTTCCAAATATTCCTAATAGTGGTCCATTTATCTTTGAAAGTTGTTGTTGGTCGCTTACCAGATTACCATAGTAAAGTACAGTTGCTGCCATGGGGCTTGTAGCATCTGCATTCAGTGCAAGCTGGAGAGCTTGACCTCCACCAAAGCACCATCCAATAGAGACTATTTTTGATGAGTCGACGTTATCTAGGGATTTTAAATAATCTACTGCTGCCATCATATTTGAATTAGATTGATTTTGATTTTCTCTGGCACCACTTACCAAGCTCATCGCCTCATCTGGAGAAGTGGCTACCTTGCCGTTATACAAATCAACTGCTAGTACTGCATAGCCTTCCTTTGAAAGTTCGTCTGCCATGTTTTTGATATGGTCATTTAATCCCCACCATTCATGAATCATAATGACACCTGGCAGTTCAGAGGCTGATACATTACCTCCTTGTGTTGATGCAATTTCTGGATAGACAAGATATCCACTAGTATCATTATAGTAAACTACATTTTCTTTGTGCAGTGGAATTGAGTTGTTTGATAAAGATAGTGTTCCATTTGAAGATACAAAGTTGCCTGAAGTTGTGCTATTATTTGCAACTGTGACTGTTTGATTGCTACTGATATTTTCTTGTGCATTTACAAAGTTAATGCCTGGTGCAATGATAACCGATAATAACAACAAAGAAAGGATTGAAAATCTAGAATTGGTCTTTTTATTTTGTTGTATTTCCATGTCTGATAATAGTCTTTTGAAATATTTTAACGTTGCTTATGTTTTAATTGGTCGGGTTTATGTGTAAAAGAAAATGAGTATTTTTTATAATCTGGATAAAAAATTCCAATTGTAAATATTAAATAAAATGAATATACAGAGAACTTTGTTGGCATTGTAATTGAGAATATTGATTGGCTAACACATTCAGAAGATTCTTCTTTGAATGCAAAGTGAACATGCTATTATACTCTTGGAATAGTTGAATAACAACTGGATTCAAATAAATAAATTCTTAATATCCTTTATTTAACTGGAACTCATCTTGAATCTACACATGGCTCTCTATCAGGTGGATACAGTCAATATTACCAAAAATATAAAATATACTTCAGGCATCAAGGTATCCATGCCTTTCCAACTGATGTAAATATAGTATTCCATTTTAACTAACAAATGTATATAGTGAAAAATATGTAGAAATGATTTATCTTTCTTATACAGAGGGGAATCAAACAATGAATGTAATAATAAACTACTATATTAGTTATACTGAATAGTAACAAATTAAATAACTTGAAGAGTGACTTTCTTAAAACTGACGCATAAAACACCCCACTTTATATAAGTTGACATAAATCTTATTAACAGAATTAGCAGAGATACCATTATTAATAACATAGTAAAAAGAATTGATATACAGTCGGATTATGACACCCATTCCTTTTCAAAAGATTAATTTTGATGTTTTTGCAAAATATGATTTTAATATGAATGTAAAAATTTTATGGATGTACTTTAATTATCAAATGACCTATAATAAATAAATAAAAAGCTGAGTTATGTTCATACACACCAATGCCAGAATTGTTCTTATTAGTATAGTTCTAAATATCTAACATAGCATTGTCGTATTATCTTTTTTATACATCAACCAACCGATTCCCGAGGTTCATACATCAATCTCAGAAAATCATTGGCTAACTGAGGACTAAATCCTGCATAATTGTTATTGAAAGTTACAATGACATCATTAATGTTATTGTCCTTTCTTGCATCTTCTATATGTATGATATAGTCTTTCAGCTCTTCTTCCTTGCCTTTTATGTTCAATCCAAAATTCCTCTGGTCAGCAATTCTATCGCCAATGAACCTTTGATAAATAGTATCGGTTGTTACAAAGGTTGGAGTTTTTAAATCCTCCCTCACTCGCCAGACCAAAGTAATGTCATTTTTATTCAAAAATTTGTAAATCCTATCGTCAAACCATGAGGATTCTCGTACCTCCAAAGCGTATCTGTATCTTTTATCTAATTTATCTAAAAAGCCAGCAAGTGATTCCAAACCTACCTTTGATGACATGTACGATGGAAGCTGAATCAAAAGCATCAGTGTTTTATCTAATATTGGTTCCAATACGTGAAAAAAATATGCAAGGTATTTGGAAACTCTTTCGAGTTTGTTTACATGTGTTATTACCTGTGGAAATTTAAACGTAAATTTAAAATCATCAGGAGTCTTGTTTTTCCACCCTTCTATTACATATCTTGAAGGAACATAATAAAAAGTTGAATTAACCTCTATAAAATTAAAAAACCTTGAATAATATAATAGTCTCTGCCAATTCTCCAGGTTTTTTGGATAAAATGTACCCTTCCATCCAGAATATGTCCATCCAGAACATCCAACATAGAGATTCACTATTAAAATGATTAACTTGGCAATTAAAAGAATTTAGTTCAATTTTTGCTTATGATTCTATCAAGTATCCTATTATTCTGTAGCGAAGGGAGTACAAAAGAGCAGTAGTGACACCTAGTGTTACTGGTGCTAAGTAAATATATGGTTCCACTAACTTAGGCATTTGACCAGCATTTTTTTGACCTATGTTTGGGAGAGACAAAAACATCTCATAGCATATTTTGAATATTAATTGTCCAAAGCAATTGAAAATATCTAATTTTACTGAGTACACACATTGACAATCCATCTTTGCTGACAATTATGTTATTTGAGATGGTATTATGCATATCAAAACATGACAATAATTTTCTTTCAGCGAACACGCATAACAGAACGTTTGGTGAACTTTTCTCTTCTGTAAAGTGGAACAGCATCATGAATGAACTGATGTTAAAAGCACCGATCTATAACTTGTTTATGGACCGGATGACCGCGTGATACAACACTAATATAACTGGTTATATTCAAATTAGTTATTCGACAGAGCATCTGTATGATAATCCAAATTCTTTAGCAATTATGTTATGTTTGCATAAAAAATCCCTTCTCTGGACTTTATTTTTAGATATTGCCTTCAATTTTAACAATAGTTAATATTATTTTACAACCATTACAGGACAATGAGCATATGTTACTTTGGAAGAGGCAACACTTCCTAAGAGCAATTTCTTAAATCCTGTTCTGCCTTTAGTTCCTACAATAATTAAATCAATTTCATGGTTTTCTGCATACTCTAGTATAGTATAATCCACAGGTCTTGCACTATTTATGAACTCAGGCTTAAGTTGGATATCATGTTCTTTCGCATTTTGAGTAAAGTTTTCAAACCACTCCCCTGCATCTTTTCTATCATTATTGTCAATATTGTCTTCTATTAATGATTTATTTATTACATCTTTTTGTGATAGACTATCTGATGCAGGAATATATGTAACAGTAACTGCATGTAGTTGTGCTCCAAAAGATTTAGCTAAATCTATGGCATATTCTGCATCTCTGAATGAATGTTCAGATCCATCTATCGCTACCAGAATATTTAAAATTTTATTTTTTGCTAAATTAAATGAAGTATGGTTTGACAAGGCTATCTTTATACTGAGCATTGAGGATAAAAAGATTAAGCCATTTTACATGACGATTTAAATATGAAAATTTAAGATCCTAAATGTGGACATAAGATCGTATAAATGGTCTCTAATTATTCAAATAGACTTTATCGATTTCAGACAGTAAAGTCAATTATTTATGAGGAATTTCTGTATTTCAAATCAAATGAGAATATTATCAATAAAGCATTCAGGATTAACCACGATAATTTATGTGATTGGATAAAATTGAAAAGCCATATTGATATCGACACAGTATTTAGTAGTATCAAAATCAGAGTAGGTGCAGATGTGAAAAATTGAAATATAGTCTGTCTAACTAAAAAGCAGATAAATTTAGAAAAAGGAACAATTAAAAAATTAGAAAGAACAATAGGAACAAAACTTTACAAGTCACTATAATATTATAAAGGTTATTATGATGGAAACAGTCTGAAATAACCCATAATCTCCAACAAATTAGAGATACCTAGAACTTTAATATCTAAAATACACCACGTTTTTGGTATTAATTGTTAAAAATCATCAAGTTTAAAAGTAGCATTGATAATAATTAAGTAAATATGCATAAAGATGGCGGTAATAAAGATAATCAAAGAAATCACAAGGTATTAATATTTCAGGGTGGAGGTGCAATGGGAGCATATGAGGCAGGAGTTTTTATGGCCCTCCATGAAAAAATGTTTAATGAAAATGACCATCAACCATTATTTGATGTCATCGCTGGTGCATCGATTGGAGCTGTCAATGCAGTCATTTTAGTAACGGAAGTCCTTAAAACTGGTAACTGGAAAGATACTGCCCAAGTTCTCAAAGATTTTTGGTTATGCAATATTTCAAATAGGCAAAGCCCTTTCAATATGCTTATAGATAATCCATGGACAGGTATGTTATGGTCCGGTTTTTGGAACACTGGTAAATTTTTTAGAGACGTATCTAATTCCGCCTTCCAATCCTGGCTTGATTATTTTATCAGAGATCAGAATTCATTTTTAAAATTCAGAGAATCATTTCCAAATCTAAAGGGTTATTATCTTTGGCCAGACACATTTGGATCTGTTGCTGACCCTGAAGCAGCCAGGCGTTACTATTCCTACTTAGAAACGTTGGCGATAGGAAGCCCTAATGTACTAAATCCTTCTATTTTACAGCCAGATTTTAAATTTGGCAATCCGCTTAGTACTTTACATAGATTTGACAATGATCCTCTCGTACAATCTCTGAAAGATTATTGGGATTTTGAAGACAGCAAATTAAAAACCATCTCTACCGACGAAAAACAACCACGCTTATTGCTTGTTAGCGTAGATGTTACAGATTGTACTCATGCAGTTACATTTGATAGCTATCGCTACAACAGTAACAATTGTCCATTATGTGAAAAACCTATTGATAATCCAGCCGAACATCTGAACTCAAATCATTACAACAGCAATGAATATTTAGTCACCGACAACGTTCACTGTTCTGTATATGGCGCAGAACAGAATAAACAGGTATTATTTTACAAAGGCATTGAAATAGACCATTTGATCTCCAGCATGTCTACCCATCAGAGATTCAAGTTTCCAGAGTTTGATGTTTGGAGTGATGCAAATACAAAAACAAGACACCCCTTCTGGGATGGGGCCTATCTTAGCAATACCCCACTCAGAGAAGTTTTACAAGCCCACAAGGATTACTGGAAAAATGTCTCTACAAACAATGTATTATCTTCAGATAAAACAATGGAAGGTAAAGGAGAGACAGAGGATATCAAAAATAATAACCATAACAAAGATATTCCAAGCTTGGAGGTCTATATCGTCAATTTATATCCCGCCATAGAAAACAATTTTCAAAATAACGTGGATGCAGATACCATTCAGGATAGAGAAATTGATATAAAATTTCATGATAGAACTTCATATGATGTAAAGGTGGCTCAACAAACTACTGATTACATAGACCTTGTTAGAGGCCTTAGAGATTTAGTGGATGAAACGATAACCACATTAAAAAAAGATAGTAAAACAGATCAAAATATTATAGAAAACCTCGAAAAGAAGAAGAATAAAGTTCTTTCTGAATATACCCGGATAAAAGGACGTGATGGAAAGAGAAGGAAAAGAAGGGAACTTATTGATAACAGATTTGCAGTAAATAAGACAGTATATATAGAAAGATTGGATGATAAAAATGCAATCTTTGGCAAGGCATTTGATTTTTCAAAAAAGACGGTGCACGAATTATATAAGCATGGATATTGTGATGCAATAATTCAGTATAATCTACAGTACATTCAGGACATAATGACAGCAGAAGAAACTATGGTAAATCAGGACATTAAAGACAAAGTTGAAATAATAATACAAAAATTTAGAGCAAAGATATTTCAATCAGATAAATCAACGAAGTTAGAACTAGAAGAATTACGTAAAGTGTTTGAGAGTAACAATCTAAATCAACTCAGTAACATGGTGGATGAAATATACACAACCCTAGATGAAAAATGCAATCCTATGTGCTAAAGAATTTTTAGAATAATAGTTCTTTTAATAATACATACTTAGCACAAACAAGTCTTTTTATTTTGTATTTTCTACTCTCGCTCATTTATTGGACATGTAGATTCAGTCTAAAATAACCGAATGAAAACACTAGCAAAATCATCTTTTTATTTTAAAAAATGAATTTATGCATATTAACTGCTCTGTTGCATGATTCGTCCAGATTACAAATAATTCATATTTCATGTCTCTAAGTAGACATAAACTTGTTATACAGCGACGCTTTAAGCATCAGCTCTTGCTTCATATTTTCCATTTTGATAGAATAAACATATT
>JBGTFK010000075.1:0-8603 GCA_041747305.1 Candidatus Nitrosocosmicus sp. | reverse complement strand
TCTATCTTCAAAATTTAAACAAATACGAACAAAACATTCTATAGATCCTAAAATTGATAGTAAATATCTCTTTGAGAAAATATTATCCTCATTAAAATCCTATTCAACAGAAGTGTTATATACTGATGGTTTGAAATTTATTTTGGATGATAGTTCTTGGATTCTAATACGTTTCTCAAATACTGAACATGCACTTAGAATATCATTGGAGTCAACAAAAGAAAAAGTAGATTCTATGCATAAATTATTTCATAATAAGATACTTGAAATTTATGAAAAAGTTTAATGAGAAACAAATACTGCAGTTAATTATATCTAAATTTGGTAACAATAACATGGAACCAAGTTTAGGTAAGGATGACATATCCATCATGCCCTTAAACTCATTAAATCCTTCATCTAATGGATTTAATGATAATAAATTTTTGGCCGTTACGTGTGATATGTTAGTTGAACATACTGATGTCCCACCCAAAATGACATTTGAACAAATAGCCCGAAAATCTGTAGTTTCTAGTGTAAGTGATCTGGTTTCAAAAGGAATAATGCCAAAAGCCGCTTTAATATCATTAGGGTTACCCAAATCATTAAAAAACTCTGAAATTTCTAAACTAGTTAATGGGTTATCTTTAGCTTCAAAAGAGTTTGGAATAGATATTGTTGGTGGTGATATTAATGAATCTAAGGAAATCATAATTGATTGCTGTATGTTTGGATCTTTATCTTCGGTAGCAAACATACCGAGAAGAAATGGCGCATGTATTGGTGACTACGTGGTTGTTTCTGGTATTTTCGGTTATAGTTCTTCGGGGTTGAAAATTCTAATGAACAATCTGTCAAGCCCAGATAGTTACTTTAGAAAAAGATCTGTTGATTCTGTCTTAAAGCCTTCCCCTTCTTATGAATTCGGAATATTTATTGCACATTATTTTTCTTCATCCATGGATTCAAGTGATGGCCTTGCCTCTTCACTGCATGAGCTATCCAGGCAAAGTGGAGTGAATTTACTAATAGAAGAGGACAAGATTCCTATTCCGCCAAAATTGAAGGAATTTTTATCAATAAATAATCTTGATTTTAATGACCTAATATTTTATGGAGGTGAGGAATACAATATAGTGGGAACAATATCAGAAAAAAATCTATTGGAAATTTCCAAGATATTGGAAGTGCATCGCCTAAAATTGTATATTATCGGCAAAGTGGTTAGTGGGAATGGGCGGGTATTTGTTCTCACTTCCAATGGAAATAAGAAATTGCTCAAAAATAAAGGGTATACGCATTTTACTTAAGAAGGTTTTTAAATGTGACAATCAAAAAATTCTACATTCATGTCACAAGAGGAAATTACTCAATATAAATGGGGGGTAGCCCATATTTTTAGTAGTTATAATAATACTTTAGTCCATATAACTGACATAAGCGGTGCAGAAACTATTTCCATTAGTTCGGGTGGACGCCACGTAACAGCAGATCGTTACGAGTCTTCTCCATATGCAGCTATGAAATCTGCAGTTTCTGCGGCTGACGCTGCCAAAACTAAGGGTATTAATGCACTCCATATACGTGTAAGAGCCGTAGGCGGAGTTGGACCAAGAATTCCTGGTCCTGGTGCTCAGGCTGCTATAAGAGCCCTGGCTCGAGCAGGATTTCGTATAGGCAGAATAGATGACGTTACACCGGTTCCTCATGATACTACTAGAAAACCTGGTGGTCGTAGAGGTAGAAGAGTATAATTTTTTTCTTTGTTTTTGGCTATTAATTAATAATGGGACCGGCCGGATTTGAACCGACGACCTCCAGCGCCCAAGGCTGGCATCCTACCAAGCTAGACTACGATCCCTTTCTAATGAGAAATTTTTTGTCTAATTTTAATCTTATTTCAATTAATATAAATCATTATTTGCATTATTGTTATATTGTGGGGGGTTATTATCTCTAATTCATGTCTCTAGATAATTATATTCGTGCAGGTCAAATAGCTGCTCAAGTTAGAGAAAACGCTAGGAAAAAAAATCATGTCGGTAGGACGCTATATGAAATATGTGATTCTATTGAGAGCGAAATAAATGAGCTAGGTGGTCAACCTGCTTTTCCTGTTAATATTAGTTTGAATGAGATAGCTGCTCATTATACTGCTGAACCAGACGATCAAATTGTGATAAAGGATACTGACGTTGTTAAAATTGATTTAGGCGTACATATAGATGGTTACGTTGCAGATACCGCAGTTACTATTTCATATGATTCAAAATATGATCAATTAATAAAAATAGCAGAATTGTCAT
Source organism: Candidatus Nitrosocosmicus sp. (assembly GCA_041747305.1). Lineage (GTDB taxonomy): Archaea > Thermoproteota > Nitrososphaeria > Nitrososphaerales > Nitrososphaeraceae > Nitrosocosmicus. Next base: position 6,315 of record JBGTFK010000075.1, on the reverse strand, counting down.
TATATGAAGCTACCAAGATCGCAAAGCTTGCTACTAAATCAAGTGAGATTGGAAAAACAATTGAGAATACCATAACATATAATGGTCTAAAACCGATTCAAAATCTTAGTGGACACTCCTTAGAACGGTATGTCATACATGCGGGAAAATCTATCCCTAACATTAAGACTTACGGACCTTCATTTTCACTAATGCCTAATCAGGCCTATGCAATAGAACCATTTGTAACAACTAAAGACGGACTAGGCATAGTTTATGAGGGTAAGATCAGAAATATTTTTTCACTAGTATCAAGAAAACCTACTAAAAATAAGGACACGGATGAATTCATCATATATTTATGGAATAGATTTAAGACACTTCCATTTGCGTTACGTTGGCTAGTAAATGATTTCGCTGAATCTAAAACTCGTGAAATGTTAGACTATCTTATTAAGAAGAAGAATATTAGATCCTATCCTATCCTTGTTGAGGGTAATAACAAAATTGTATCTCAGGCGGAACATACGGTCTTTATATCGGAGAATCTGAGTTATATAATTACAAAATAGTTTTCATTTTTATTTGGATCAAATAAGACGAAAATAATATTTTACCTTCTTGATTATTTTCTAGGTCCCAACTTTGTTATCTTATTTGATGATTGTTAATGAATATATCTGAATGGAATATCTTTGACGATCTTCTTATTTTGATAGTGCAATATTTCAGTTACTAAATTTTATTTACACATGTATGTTGCTTCCTAAGCCTGTGAAGCCTTCAGATGGATTATGGTTGAATTCTTGGAGTTATTTTTATAACAGCTCATCCGGTTCGTGTTCTATTCTTTGTTTGTATGCTACAATTAGTTTAACATACAATTTATTTCTACTTAGGTTTTACTGGTAATGAGAGTAAGTGTTTCTTACAACGGGTCGTCCATGATATTTAGGATAAATTAATACGTGTCATTGATGTGTCATAGAAGAATCATCATAATCTGAGTATTGTTTCCATACGACCAAACCAAATTGCCAATGCTAATGGATTGATCAGATATTGCATCAGCAATAGGTTAGGAGCTTGTTGTTCTTTGGATGACCGAGATATCATCTGACACTGGGTTGGTCACATAGATGTTATCATTGCTTGGGTTAAACGCCAGAGCAGACGGACCATCTCCAACTTCAACTGTTGAAATAACATTGCTAGCCCAGATCCATTCTAGTCCTAAAAAAACTCCTGGATAAGTAGAAGTAAGTATCAAAGTTATGATTAGTATTCCGGGAAATCCGTATTTTACTTTCATTACAATCACTATAACTGAAATAACAGATATAAATATGGTATACCATACTGCAAAATCTTACTGACTAATGATGATCAGCAGATCAAATTTTTATGGATGTTCATATTTGCTTTACTGTCATATTTATAGCAAAGATTGGTCTTTGGTAACCATTTGTAGAACGTTTTATATCCACAAATTCCTTCTTAATGTCATCGTCCACCCAGCTTTTTCTTTTATTGATCAAAAACCAATTAATGTTATTAAATTGAGATAAAAAATAAATAAATAAGGATTTTCATGAAGTTGATCCTTTTTTCCTCATACACTAAAAATATTATATTGTATATAGATATTAAATTATTCAATGGATGTATATGATGAACTAAAGCTTTCATATAACGGTGATATTTCTAATGAAACCTGGATTAGAGATTATTATTCTGTAGATTCAAGCTATCATCAAATTTACCCTGAATTAGTTTGTTTCCCTAAAGATAAGGCGGATATAGTAACGTCTTTGAATTATGCTAGCAAAAATGGCTTGTCTGTTGCTTGTCGGGGTGCAGGCACAAGTTTACTTGGTCAAAGCCTTTCAAATGGATTGATTTTAGATCTTACTAAATACATGAACAAAATACTTGATTTGGATATCAAGTCTGGCACTGTAAGCGTTCAACCTGGTGTAGTTAAGGGTATCTTGGATAAAGAATTAAAAAAACAAAACAAGTTTCTACCACCAGATCCTGCAAGTAGTAATTATTGCACCATTGGAGGGATGGTTTCCAATAATTCTTCTGGACCACATGGTTTAGGGTACGGAAGTATCATTAGATATTTGGATCATGTTGACATTATCTATTCAGACGGGGAGGAAGGTTTTGCTGAAAATGGTATCTGTGATAGTAGATTAAAAAAAATTCTTTCACCCCTAATTTCTATTCACAATAAATTGGCTTCATTTTATCCTGATGTCAGTAAGAATTCCTGTGGTTATAGATTGGATTCTGTTTTTACTCCCGACTTCAAACCTCAAAATATTTTTGCAGCTTCAGAGGGAACATTATCAATTTTTGATTCTCTTAGATTAAAGATATTGGATCTACCCATTTTCAGATCTCTCTTCTTGGTGTATTTTTCTGATGTCTTGTCTGCTTGTTTATATACCAAGAAAATTCTCTCCACTGTGCCCGTAGCTGTTGAACTTTTGGATAATTCCGTTATGGATTCTTCAATTAAATTGAATACGTTAAATGAGAATGGTTGTTTGCTATTTGTAGAATATTTTTATCAATTTCGGGACAAAATATCTAACATACAGGATTTGCTAAAAAAGAGTATATATCCTGACGGCAAGATCGTAGAACATGCTCATGACATGGTTTCAATAAATAAATTGTGGCACTCAAGGAAAAATGCATTGAACATGGCTATAAAGAATACACTAGGAAACAGAAGACAATTTACTATAATTGAGGATACTGCGGTCTCAATCGATCATCTTTATGAATATGTTATTTATCTTTTATCACTTTATAACAAATATGATCTACAATATGTCATATACGGTCATGCAGGTAATGGAAATCTTCATACGCGTCCCATTTTAGATAATCATAATAATTCCGACGATCATCTTCATTCCAAACAGGCGAGGATTCTAAAAAATATTACTTACGAGACTTTCAAAAAAATATTTGAATATCGTGGAACTATCACTGCAGAACATGGTGATGGAATATCTAGGACGCCTTTCATAAAGAATGTATACCATAATTTCGTTTATTCCTATTTTAGTTATCTCAAAAAGTCATTTGATCCTCTAAATTTACTAAATCCGGGTAAAAAAGTCCAATAATTCGATCCATTCATGTACCTCCTTTTTCAAAATCCTTTGGTATGTTGATTACTATAACCTATGAATTTTGTATAATATTTTATATTGTATCCTGATCTAATACGCTCCTGCTATATACGAATTGTTACCTTGTATCGTTATTTGTTTATTTAAAGATGATGATTTATCTATTCTGCACCGACTAACCCCAAAAAATCAAATCCATCCTCTTCATTTTGGTTGCCTTTTAATTTTACAATTGAAATTAGATGACCATCCGGATCTTCTATTATTGCATGCTTTCCAAAACCTTCTTCCTTAGGATTTTTAAAAAAAACTACACCTTTCTCTTTTAGTTTATCTATTGTGTTATCAAAATCACTTGCAGAAAAACCAAGCAGAATATGTTGGCCCGATTTCAGATTCTCTTTATGTTTAACCGGATGCAATGCCAATACTGTTTCTTTATTGAAAAATTCTGTCCATTCGTCAGATTCTTTCTTTAATGGCAAATTTAGAGTCTCTCTATAGAATTGAATAGATTTATTCATATCTGAAACTAAAAGTATTACAGCACCTAATTTTCTAAATGACATCTAATTTGTCTATATTGCTTCTAAATTATGAACTTTTTGTATGCGAATGTGTTTTAAGTAGACTTTTAACGTGTCAAAAATTTTATTGATGTATGATGTGTAGTTATTATTGCAAGAAAAGCTTTTTTTTATTTATGTATCAAAAAATGAAGAATGGAAGAAACGATATCAAGAAGATTGGGGTTATGTTTCTTCGATGGTGCGATTTTTTCAATGGTGGATTAAACATGAATTTAAAGAAGATTTGTCTGTAGAGGTAGATATCTTGCCAGTAATTTCTGGACGATTATTCGATAGGGTCAATCTCGCATATCTATTAAGAGATCACCGAGAAAGGGGTTTCTCTATATTTCATTTCTATCTTACTTATTTTGGACCTTTGTGGTCGGATTGTCGTATGGATGTATATCATGGTGAGAATTTTGGACTAGCCGCTTGGCTGAGACCCAAAGTTTTCTCTTCAGATTTCAAAAATGAAAAGTTCTTTGCTGACAATAATTGTGCAAAAATATCTCATATAATATGCCATGAATTAATTAGGCGCAAAATGAAAAAAAGAAAAGTGTATTTCGATCAAGTACATAAGATTTGGGACCTTCACACGAAAGACGATGTTCCTTTTTTATATTATAACAAACAATTCAATGGGGTCTCAAAAAATGGTGAATATAAATACGTTACTATAGATGCATCCAAACTTGAATATTAGTATTAAGGTAAGACTGCTAAATGGATACTTCATTGAGATATCGTCGTATGATAAAACTAGGTGCTCTCATCTCTACTGCTGGAGTCGCTATGTTGATTTTATTTGGATTGATTTTACTACTGTTTCCAGTTACAAAGATTTGTGAGGAGAACTGCAATTATCTTTCGAGCGCACCTGAATATCTTAAACAGATGATAAATCCTTTATTTTTATTTATTTCTTTGATATTGATTTCCTCAGGAGTTTTTTTTATCCGTATAGGGAATAGACAACTATATAGAAGCTTTTAGTTCTCTGCTTTTGTTGTCGTATCCCTTGTTGAATTCCTATGCCATTAAACTAAAATGTCTGATTGCGTAAATACATGTACTTTATGGCCAATCCATTTAGAAAAATACTATATACTTTTACAACCAATCCATTCAAGAAATGGAAACCTAGAGGAAAAATTTATAGTTTCAGATGTTCACAATGTGGAGAAGTCTTCATATCTAGTCATGATTTGGATGCTCCGTTGTGTGACAAATGTATCCAAAAGATAAAGTCCTTGGATTCTACTGTTGATAATGAGAAAAAATGCTCTGGATGTGGTAACTCTGGCGTTATTTATGGTAAAGATAGATGTCATTCTTGTTATTTTAGCTTCAAGAAGAACAAATAATTTTTCCAAATTTTTGTTAATATTCATCTTTTCGGATTTTATATCGGTTAATACTCCGTATTTTTCACTTTGTGTTGATCGAACTGTATGTTTCTATCCATTTAATATAATGTGTGTGTATACAAGTAATAATTTATTATTGCAAATTTTTGATAATTATATTTTACATCATCCATGATTCCTTCTAATCCATAAAATACCGTCTATTTGTCATTATGTGTAAACTCATGAATGATTGAGGGGAGATGGGGCCGAAGGTTTCCGTTGCTCTAGGGCTAATAAAATGAGATTCATTTCTCAATCCTATACATTATATTATCGGGTCCTATTTCTGTATTACCCCTAAACTATTATTTGATGTCTATTTATCTTGTTTGATAGTGTTAAGATATGAGAATCTTTTATTCATGATATTCATTTATCTTCATGATATGAAGAAATGTAACCTGAAACTGAGTAATAATTATTGCTCAGTTTGATTCTCATTCTAGCTCTTGTCGCAGGAATGCTAATAATCTGAGTGAATTTGATAATGAATCATAAATTAAATGTCTTGATAGGATTGGGGTTTATTGACAACAAACATTATTTAGTATTGAGTGCTACAGAGGGCAGGAGTAGAAAATTTGTCCGCAGATATTGGGAAACTACGTGAGGAAGCTGAAGTGTATAAAAAGGAGGGTGATTTAGTGAATTATGCAATCACATTAGGTAAAGCAATTGAATTAGCCAAGGAAGGGGACTATAGCCTCTATGAGGGCATTTTGTATTTTGATAAGAGTAAATTCCACTTTAATCAGGAAGATTATGGAGAAGCAGTAAAGTGTTCTGAGAGAGCTGTAACGGCGTTAATTAGAGCAGCAGAATCAAGTGATATATATCCGAACGCAAAAATTTTTCAAGGTATTTGCTTATATCATCTAGGTAAAAAAGAGAAAAACACAATTAGATACAAAGAATCAACAATATGTTTTGATGAAATCATCAATGGTGGATTTTCAGATTATACTTTAGCTAAGGCGTACAAAAATAAGGGAAATGCTCTGTCACTTCTGAAGAAATACGATGACGCATTGACGTGTTATGAGAATGCATTGACGACGTATCCTCAATATCCTCCTAATATTCATGTCAATAAAGGTAACGCATATTTTGGTTTGGAAAAGTATGATGACGCAATAAATTCTTACGCATTTGCCTTAGAACAGTTCAAGTTTGACAAAAATTTAGTTAACCTAAAAA
>JBGTFK010000074.1:0-38586 GCA_041747305.1 Candidatus Nitrosocosmicus sp. | reverse complement strand
TATGCTTTATAGTCTTTGTAATTAGATAGAAGTTGAGTTGGTTGTTCACTCAGCGATGACTTTAACAAATAATTACCTCCTTTAAATATATGAGGAGATTCCTTATTATATTTAGGATAAAAGTCATAGAAACAGTATTATATTTATTACTTTACAATCTACGTAATTGGGATAGAGAAGAGTGACGATAGAGCTATCAGTGGGTGCAATAATAAGATATCAATCTGTTGAATATAATAGAGATCATTCGGACTTTCTACTTTTGAGAAATAAACGGGGATTTTGGGGATTTCCCCAAGGTCATAAAGAAAAAGGGGAAAATGAAATTCAAACATTACAAAGAGAAGTGCAGGAAGAAACTGGAATCGTTGATTTAGATATACACCAATACATAGGCAAGATTCAATACAAATACTTTAGAGCTGACGGAATTCGATCAGAGAAGGAAGTCAAATTTTATTTTGCAACAACTCCAGTTAGAGAAGTCACCATATCAAATGAACACGAAGGATTCAAATGGACCACTTATCAAGATGCGCTTTCGCTTCTTGACCACCGTCAACTTAAATCCGTAATCCTAAAAGGTAGAAGAAGAGGCCTTTATTAACCCATATTTAGAAAATCACAGTCCTACTCTGCATACTCTAAATACTATGAAAATAATTTTATACCTACGTTTTATTAATAGAAGCGGATATAGATTAAAAAATGGTTGCTGGTAAAAGAATTGTACTAACTGCCGATCGTAGTTTGATGACCAACTATAGAGGTAATTTTCTTTATGGGTTCATAGCATGTGGCCCATATGAACTTGTTCCTGAATTTGTTTTTGATAAACTGTTTTGTCCAAGTGTTGAAACCGATAAGAATACTGGGGAAATCAAGGTCGCCCAATGTGGTTTGCGTCGTATTGAAAGTGCATTAGTTCGAGAGTACGATAAGAGCGAGGTATTCCTAGCTCATCCAGAAATGTTGGAAAAATGCATTGGACCACAAACTAAGGTTGTTGGAATAAATGTCATGGACCCATTGGGAATGGCTCCAGTTACAACTACAATGTCGCCTGAAAAATTATCTTATGTGGCAATGAAATTTAAAAAAATGTGTGCCTCAATCATTCAACTAAAAAAGAAATATGATTTTAAAGTTGTCGTCGGAGGTAATGGGTCTTGGGAATTAGCCAAACCTGAAAGGATGAAGATTCATGGAATTGATACCGTGGTGATAGGCGAGGCAGATGAGTTAGCGTTAGATCTATTTCATGACTTGGAAGCTGGAGACGCCCCAGAACTTCTTCATACTTTTGTACGCAATGTAGAGAATATTCCTGTTATACGTGGTCCCACAATCAACTCATTGATTGAAGCTATGAGAGGTTGCGGACGGGGTTGTGACTTTTGTGACGTCAATAAGAGATCTAAAAAGGATATTCCATTGGAAAGATTACAAGAAGAAGCTAAGATTAATATAAAATATGGTTTCGATTCTATCTGGCTACAATCCGATGAAATGCTGCTTTATGGCTGTGATAACAAAGACTTTATACCTAATCAGGACGCGATTTTAGGCGTCTGGAAGGGCTTAAAATCGATAGGTGCTAATTTCGTAGGTACCACTCACATGACATTGTCTGCTGTTGCTTCATCTCCTGATTTGATAAGAAATATTTCACAGGTAAATGATATGGAAAATAATGGTCGCTGGCTTGCCACCAACCTAGGAGTCGAAACTGTCGCTCCACGGATGGTTAAAAAACACCTTGGAGTAAAAACGAGGCCTTTCCAACCAGAAGAATGGGGATCAGTTGTAAGAGAGGGATGCAAAATACTAAATCAAAATCATTGGTTTCCTGCATTAACATTAATAATTGGATGGCCCGATGAAACTCCTGATGAGACCCAATATACTATTGATCTGATCCAGGATTTCAGACAAATGAATATGAGGGGATTAGTCGCCCCATTGTTGTATCAGGATTTTTCTGAGAAAAATTCTATGCACTTTGGAAATTTGAACGAATCACAATTTGCCCTTTTCTGGACATGTTGGCAACATAATCTTAGAGTGATAAGTGATATTATACCTATAATTATTCGTAACAAATCATACGGGCCAGCGATGAAGGTATTTATGGCAATGTTAATAAAATTTGGGACTTGGGCCATAATGAGATATTTACGTGGCCTATCAAAGGGGTTATTTGAAGGTAGGCCTGCTGAAGATATTGTCGCAAAGTATGTCAGACCCCGTTCTGTAACCGCTCCAATGCCTCCAAAATTATAAAAAAGTACGAGTTTATTTTAGAACTCTAATTTTATGTTTGGTTTACATATTGGGTATAAACGAAAAATATGATCAGTTATTCCAAGGATAAATCTTGGATAGCAAAAAAATCTATTATGTCGAGCTAATTTGACTCAATGCTGCATCAGCGATGGTGTCTCTCTTCGGCGTAATAACAATAAAATAATTCTTATCAGCTCTTTCCATGACATTGACTAATTTATGTTTTTTTGCCGAGATATCAAATTCGTACATTCCATGCTCAAGATTCCCCTTTGTATAAATCATTAGTAATGTTTCTCCTGATAATGGGGTAATTGGGACCAGCGAAAAAACATATCCTTTATAAGAACTAATAGGTAGGATTTGCTTCATATAGGGAGCCACAGAAACCAAATAAATCAAAACATCTTCGATGGTTTCGAATTCTTCAAATTCAAATTTCATTTAACTTAACTAATTGAAAGTAGGTTAAATAAACTTTATAAAAAAAGGTTTATCCATACGATTCAAATTTAACGTCAAATGTACCATCACTTCTCTTGTTCCTTTCTGTTACAAAGCCCTTTGGTACCAGCGAATCTAAAACTCCATCTATTGTACCCTGCCATCCGCACACATAAAATGATGTATTCTGTGGTGTAATTTTCTCGCCCACAAGTTCTTCCAGCGGTGACTTATCCTTGCCAGGCATTGGACGTAGAAAGGATTCTACTCTACCTTTGTGCCCATTCCATGATCTATTAAACCATTCCTGGGGTCTGCTGATACTTGCTCGATATCTAAAATTCCATTCAGTACTGTCTTTTTCCAAACTCTCTTCCTCCAACTCGGTCAATATTTCTCTATAACTCAGCTCATCGACATAGCTTGCGCCGTGAAGCACTATGATCTGCCTTTTAGTCCCTTTTGCTTTCAGGTGTAACGAGTATGATATAAATGGAGCTAAGCCTGTTCCACCCCCAATCAGTACTAATCTTCTATTATCTGGACTACTATCAGGCATTTTTTCATTAATTGTAAAAGTACCGACAGGCCTAACCCAATTAATTTCATCACCCTCCTTTCTGTCAAAGAGCTGAGTGGTTAGCCGTCCGGGCAGTGGTTTCTTCACCCATCGCACTACTAGCTCAAAATATTTTTTTTGTTCGGGAGGTGAGGCTATCGAATACGCTCTCCTTACCACCTTACCTTCATTAGGAATATTTAAACCCAAGGTAACAAACTGACCCGGTTTAAAGTCTGGGACTTGGCCCTCGTGTGGTTTAATATGAAAAATCGCAAGGTCTTCCTTTAAAACTCTGATATATGAAACTGTTGCCTTATTGTCTACTACCATAATAATCTCTGTTTTAAGCCAAGTTAGTTAAATATTTTGTTCTCTTTAATTATTGAGTAGTATTCACTTTCATTTCCAGTTTAGTAATTAAGCAACAAACAATGATTTTCATGCCTATTTATGAATAAAATTGATTTTTGTAGGGTCATGTGCTTTGTTACATGCTTAGAAAGCACTTAATATAAGACATGCTTATTGCGAATTGTGTTACTATTATTCATCAATCGACTGTTTAGGTTAAGAATAGTTAAAAAATAACCCAAAAAAATAATCGTGCAACAAAGCAGTTCTTAGGGATGAAAATACACACAACGAATAGGGGTTAACTTAATTAAACTTTTTAATTATATTATAGTAGGGGGAACCTTTGTGCCTCTCTATACACTTTTGACAAATTGATTTATCGCCGTATTTTTTATGACAGGGGCAATCGCAAATCAAATTTATGTTGGATCCCAAATAATACTCTATGAGAATTTGACGAAGCATATAAACCGTTTTATATAATTATACAAAAATATGAAATTTAGAAATGAAGGATCCCCAGACTACCAATTTCTATTTATTCCCTAACAAAACTTCTGTTCATAAAATATCCAAGTCATAATAATTTGATGGATTTTGTATTCGACCTTCGTTAATAAGAATATCAGAATTTCTAAATAGTATAAAGGATCATCTTAATACGACTGAAATTTTGACTGAATCCATGTACTCCCTTGTTTCAAAGTCTGTTTTTTCCACTGCATCTTGTAAGAAATTTTTGGCTTCTGATGGCATATCTTCTAGCAATCTCCTGTTAAAGGACCAATCAGGAAAGGTATTGCTTAGTTGCAAGAATGTTAATGCTTTGAAAGGTAAAATAGACGGAATAGGTGTTTCTTTTGCTATAACTAAGAATCTAGATGAATATCAGTTTCTTTTGTGTAATTATATTCCCGCATTACCTGATAACGATATCTTTAAGTTAAAATTTCAAAAGCTGCGATTGCTTATTACTATGTTCATAAATAAGATGGTCGATGTACTACTCCAACCTAAAATAAACTCCAAACTCTTATCTGATTTAAATAAACACGGCAACGCCATACTGTTAGAGGTTTCTGAATTAACGCATGAATATCGTGAAAGAGATAAAGACGGCAGTGTCGAATACATTCTCAATAAGAAAAATACAGATATTATAAATCTCAAAATGGATCATTTCATCCAGTTTGACGCTACTGAAATCCAAATTAATAGGATCCTGCTGTCCATTTATGGCTACGATACTGCAGACCCAGCATTTGAGTGAACGTATTATTGATTTTGAAAGAATTCAAGAACTTCTTTGCTGTGACCTCTTGGTTTGACAGTTGAATATATTTTGGCAATTTTTTCACTTCGATCAACTAAAAATGTTGACCTCGTTACGCCAAAGTATTCCTTACCCATAAATTTTTTGAGTCCGTAGACTCCATATCCCTTCGAAATTTCATTATTGGGGTCAGATGCAAGCATATAGGGGATATTCATTTTCACTCTGAATCTTGTATGAGAATCGTAAGAATCCGGACTGATTCCTATTATTTCTATACCCTGTTGTTCAAATAGAGTATAGTCTCTAGTAAATTCCTCGGCCTCTATTGTGCACCCAGGTGTAAAATCTTTTGGATAAAAGTATATAACTATTTTTTTTTGTTTTAACAGATTTGACAATTTGAATTTATCACCCTTCGAGTCTTGATATTCAAAATCGAAAGGTTTGTCACCTTCTTTAACTTTCATTGCACTATTGTCTTTTTGATTTGTCATATTGTAGTGTTAGCATACTAAAAAATACGTGTTTGTTTTCATCCTGTCTTTCTGCCTGCTCTATATCCCTACTCAATGTCTGTCATTGTCATACGTATTAACCAAATACAAACGTGTAAAAATAGAAATTTTCTGTCTTTGGCAATATTTCCAACACATGAATTTCAGGACTAGATGTCTTTAATATATTCATAATATGCGGCCATGTGATTTCAAAAAAACTCGAGTTACCATCCCTTTTACCATGATATCCTAATTGTTCATCAGTCAAAAATTCACCATCCACCTTAATATTTGCAAATGCAGGCTTACCGTCGGTACTACCCACTATCACGTTTACATTTGAAGCCATATTGTACTTGAATATTATTGCGGGATTTTTTTCCTTATGGTCAAATGATGTCTTTATACCCTCTTTGTCCCATCTCCATTTGCCCCTTAAATATACAGTATTATCCATCACGGTTTGAGGTCCAGTGAACACATTATATTCATTAATTTTAGCTTTTTGATTATTTCCAAACCTTCTGATACGTGAGTACCCGACGCAGATCTCAGGGGCCATGCCGCTAAAATGCATCCCATATTTTTTAGACACATTATTCTGTTCCTTGTTGCTTTCTTGTTCCTTGTTATTTTTATTGATTAAATTACCATCATCATTTAATTCTGGTAATTTTCCATCTTTCTTATCCTGAAGCAAATTTGGATTTGAGTAGGGAAGATCAAACAAATCGGCCAAGGCTTCCTCAAAATCATCAATTGTACCGTATCCCGGATGTTCGTACCTAACAAACCCATCTCTATCAATTAATATGTGCTTTGGCCAGTATGAATTCCCATATACTTCCCAAGTTTTATTGTTGGTATCATATCCAGTCACATATTCGTCCAATCCTAACTCCTTTAATGCCATTACGATGTTATCGATATTTTTAGCAAACTCATACTCAGCCGAATGAATTCCAAAAACCACCAAGCCTTTATCGGCGTATTTCTCTTTGATCTTCTCTATTGTTGGAATGGTTCTTAGGCAAAAAATACAAGTATATGTCCAAAAATCCAAAAGCACTACCTTACCCCTTAAGTCTTTTATACTATGCGTCGCATTGTCGCTCCATTTCTTGATATCCTTGAACTCTGGTGCTGATACGGCAGGAATAATGTTCATTTAATGACTATTTTCATCATGTAATTTATGTCTGTTTTCTAGTCATTTCTTTACTAATATCAAATTTCAAATCAGATGCGGGAGATGGGATTTGAACCCACGAACCCCTGAGGGATAAGGCCCTCAACCTTACGCCTTTGGCCAAGCTGGGCGACTCCCGCTTTGACATTTTATTAACGGAGGGATAATTTGAATATTCCCACTAATATCATAATGCCATTTTGAATGATTTTTATTATGGAGTTCATTTTTTTATACCATGCTTGTTCCAGTAAGATGCTTTACATGTGGAAAACTAATAGCTAATATCTATAATGAATATTTAACCAGGTTAAAACAAGGAGAAGAACCAAATAAAGTTATGGATTCTTTGAAAATTACACGATATTGTTGTAGAAGGATGTTCGTTTCAAGCGTAGAGACCATTTATCAAGTCATTCCCTATTATGAAGCTTTGAGGAAACGACGAGCGGAGATACAATCTGAGATGGAATGATAAACATTGCCTGCAATCACTTCAATTGAGGAAAGGTTAGTTTTCAACAGCCGAGGAGATAAATCTATCGAAATTGATGTAAAGTCCGACAACAAGTACCAAGGCAGGGCTTGTGCTCCGTCAGGCGCTAGTGTAGGGATGTATGAGGCACAGAGCTTTATCCAAAACGATCCAGAATTAACTCTTAAAAATTTTAAAGGCATAAAGAATAAATTTATTGGAATTGACAGTTCGGACCTAAAAAGTCTGCACAATGCGATTAAGACAGTGGATCCTTCTGATAATTATTCCAATATAGGAGGATCGGTGGCTTTCGCTCTTAGTATAGCAAGTGTAGATTCGGCTTCAAAGGCCATGAACATTCCGTTCTATAAAGTCTTGAATCCTAAATTGGAAAAAATTAGTTTCCCGTACCCTCTGGGCAATGTATTGGGAGGAGGTGCTCATGCTGGGCCAGGAACCCCTGACCTGCAGGAATTTTTAATTTGCCCTGCAAAATCACTATCGATCTCCGAAGCAATCTCCTTGAATTCACAAATTCATAAGGAGGTAAAAAAAAGCATCGAAAAAATAGACAGTAAATTTACATATGGAAAGGGAGACGAAGGAGGATGGGCACCTGTTATTGTAAATGATCGCGCCATTGAGTTGGTGGAAAACGCAATTATTAATTGTGGATATGATCCAAAGAAAGAGATCAGAATGGGTATAGACTTTGCAAGCTCGTCAATGTGGGATAATAACAAAAAGGTCTATGATTATCAACGGGAGGGAATCACGAGAACAACAGAGGAACAAATAGAGTACGCCAGCAAATTGATCCGTGATTATAACCTCGTATATGCTGAAGACCCATTGCATGAAGAGGATTTTGAGAACATGTCCATTATTACTAGAAGTAACCCTGGGTGCCTTGTTACAGGTGATGATTTGCTGGTAACAAATACAAAGAGAGCCAGGATTGCTGCGGAAAAAAAGGCTTGTTCTGGGGCAATTTTGAAGGTAAATCAAGCAGGCACTTTATACGATGCGTTGTTATTTGCAGAAGAATGCAACAACAACAACATCAAAATCATTACTTCTCATAGATCGGGTGAATCAGTTGACAATCATATTTCTCATATTTCTATCGCTACGAATTCCGTAATGATAAAAACCGGTGTAGTAGGCGGCGAAAGAATTTCCAAATTAAATGAATTATTAAGAGTTTCAGAGTATGGTTTAATAGAAGGAATGGCTAAATGGAGCAATATATCATGAATATGAATACTGATGGATTGGATTCTCCTAATAATTCTAATAATGAAAATCTAGATAAAACTGTTAATGATGCTACATCCAAAACTGAGGACGAAGATTCAAAAAATATAACTAGTAACCCAGAAGAAACTACTGAAATTTATGAAAATTCTGATCAGATTGAACAAACAAGTACAGGAGATGAGGAGTCGACGAATTCGTCTGACATGGCAGAACAATCAGAATCGTTAGAAGATCCTAATAACCTTGAGAAAATGATATTGTCAACAGGAATCAGGGTAGGAACTCCTATTAAGACTAAATTTATGACTTCTTTCATAACACGTGCTAACCCAGAAGGATTGTATATCCTTGATATAAGTAAAACTCTTGCCAGAATCGACGTTGCTGCCAAATTTATCGGTAGAACTAATATTGCAAATGTTGCAGTAACATCTGCAAGGGAGTACGGAAAAACACCAATCGAAAAATTTTGTGAACTAACAGGTGCTCGAGGTATATTTGGAAGATTTATGCCTGGTACATTTACAAATCCTTCATTACCAAAATATTTGGAGCCCGAAATAGTTATAGTAACAGATCCACAGGCAGATGAGCAGGCAGTATTGGAAGCAACAAGAGCCGGAGTCCCTGTAATCGCCTTATCAAATAGCGACAATATTACATCTAAAGTTGATTTGGTAATTCCATCAAACAATAGGGGTAGAAAAGCTCTTGCTACAGTTTATTGGCTCTTGACAAAAGAGGTCCTCAAAAAACAGGGAAAGATAAAATCCGATTCTGAAATGCCGTTGACAATAGATGATTTCGAGGCAAAATTGGTCGAAGAATTGATCTAATAAAGTATTGACCCGTGAACATAACTTTAGTGGAGTTTTTTATCCTAAAGATTATGGCAAATTGATAGATTCGATTCAAAGCTTTTTTACACTCTTGAATTCCTCTTCTGAAGATAGCAAGTTCCTACAAATGGTACATGAGTACATTCAAAACAAAAAGATTCTGAGTTTCATAGTTCCACATGGTTCATATGATTACTCTGGTTATGTGTCTGCATTCACTTACTACTTGATAGACAAGATAGAATGTCAAAATTTCATAATACTATCTTCCGATCACCGCGGAACTAGTCCCGGCATCTCCGTGTTGGAGCAGGGTACATGGAATACCCCTTTAGGCCCAGCAGTAATTAACGAGACGATGGCAGAAAATTTGATAAAAAATAGTAATGCAGGCTTTGTAGAGGTAGATTCATTTTCATTCGAAATTGATTACACAATTGAAACACAGTTACCATTCATTCAAGTGCTAAAGAAGAATAATTTCAGATTTTTACCTATACTTCAAAGAAAACAGGATAAAAAAACTTGTATACAATTGGCGAAGCTATTAGCAAGTATTATACCACAAGATCAAAAAGTTGTACTAATATCCACCACTAACTTTACCCATTATCTAGGTTATGAGGAGTGCTATGCCATTGATAAAAAACTTATTTCGGAGATTTCAAAGATGGACATCGAATCTTTTTACACTACCTTAAAAAACTATTTTCAATATATTTGTGGATACGGTTGTGTAGCCACTACTATAGAATTTTCAAAATTATTTGGAAATTTTGATGTTATCTTATTGAAGCATCTAACAAGTGGCGATATTGACGGCAAAAAGTCTTCGGTCGTTGGTTATTCATCGATTCTAATGCTTTAGATGGTTTGGGGAGGAGAGGGAAGGGGAGTTTGATTGGATTCAAATACCAACACTTTTGAACGCAGGATAGCAACGATAGCACCAGGAAAGGTGATCCTCTTTGGAGAGCACTTTGTGGTTTATGGATAT
This sequence comes from Candidatus Nitrosocosmicus sp., assembly GCA_041747305.1. Taxonomy (GTDB): domain Archaea; phylum Thermoproteota; class Nitrososphaeria; order Nitrososphaerales; family Nitrososphaeraceae; genus Nitrosocosmicus. Next base: position 28,404 of record JBGTFK010000074.1, on the reverse strand, counting down.
CCTTCGCTAATCGCTTCTATAGACAAATTCTTTAAGGTAAAAGTAGATTTTTTGCCACCTACAGCCGATGAAATCACAATTGAATCAAATCTAGGTTTTAAGGCCACAATACAAAATTCGGTGCTAAACTTCCCCCAAGGACAGGAAAACGCGTATCATGAAATCATCAAGAAGCTGTATAGCGTTATCCAATATCTGATTAATCATATCGGTATTGATATAGGATCAAAGTCTAGCATTTTAATTCATTTAGACTCTGAAATTCCACTAGGGGGAGGACTTGGGTCCTCTTCAGCTTTTTGTGTTGCCTTAACAGCTGCTCTTTACCATTCAATAGATAACAAAGTAAACAAGGACAAGATTTGTTCTGAATCTATTATCGCGGAGAAAATACTCAATAGAGATACTTCAGGAGCAGATTGTAGTATTTGCACATTTGGAGGGTTGGGACGATTCGATAGATTGAATGGTTTTAAAAGGATCTCAGCAGATTTTAGTGATTACCGGTTATTGATAATAGATAGTGGAGTTGCTCATGATACATTTTCTATGATAGAGAAGGTATCTGAAATCAAAAATAACCGTCCCAATGATTTTAATAATCTATGTAAGAAGTATGGAGATATTTATGATCAAGTTCTCATTTGTCTTGAGCACAGAGAAATTGGAAATATCGGTGAACTCCTAAATAGAAATCACGAATTGTTAGTCAACCTGTCCTTGTCTAATCCAATATTAGATAAGATTATTAATATTTGTAATTCTGAGGGGTCGTTGGGAACGAAAATCACTGGGTCGGGAGGTGGCGGTTCAGTCTTGTCTCTCCTACATAAGGACGATCTTTCTGTCATCGAGAATATTCTAAAAAGATTGGATTTATTAAATTTGAAATATTTCTTTGCAAAGATTGATCCTGAAGGTCTGAGGACTGATTGCAATGACTAGCCATCTACGCAGATTTGACCTTCCTTTTAAGATTCAAAAAATTTTGTAGAATCACACAATTAATAATGTCTTGACATTTCACTAATCTAGGACGTCTTGATAGGTAGTAATTTAATAGTCATAAAATTGGGTGGATCTGTAGTCACTTTCAAAGAAAAACCTTTGACCCCAAACTTCGAGGGGATCGATAAAATATTAGGGGTGTTAGGCGAGATCAGGAAAAATTTGAAGATTATCATTGTTCATGGTGGTGGTTCTTTCGGTCACTATTGGTCTGTAAAATATGATATGCACACCAAGCCACACCCATATTCAGATCTAGGTGTATCCGTAGTACATGAATCTATGATCAAATTAAATCACATAATTATCAATAAATTAATAGAGTCAAACTTAAAACCTTATTCGATTCAACCATCCGCATTCGTTTTCAACGGAGCGGCGGACCCTATTAGAATACATACTATTGTTGATATGACAACTGGGAATGATCTGATACCAGTTACGTTTGGAGACGTAATACATACATCTAAAAATAACTTTTCAATTCTTTCTGGAGATACGATAATGTCTATGTTGTGCACAGAATTACATCCAAAATTCTCTATTTTTACCACGAATGTAGATGGACTGTACAACGATATTGATAAAGGGGAAATAATCCGGGAAATTCGAGTGGACAAGACAGATATTAGCAATATTTTTTTGGAAGGTGACATAAAAAAAGAACACTCTAATTCTTCTTTTGATGTTACCGGAGGAATGAAACGGAAAATAACTGAATCTATTCAAATTGCAAAATCTGGAACACCCGCATATTTGATTAATGGTTTCCATCCAGAAAGAATATTAGATATAATTCACGATCGTGAATATATCGGCACATGTATAAGAATGGGTTCTGGGAGTTAGCACTAGAATGATATATTCAACGCTTTGGGAGGGAGTTAGGTATGGATAGCCATGAACATTACCTCTCAGAAAAACAAATTGAACTGATAAAGAAGAGAAAAAAAGAAGGGATTGACATTCCTCTGAAAGAAAAGGTTCAGGGCAAAGAAACTACAACTCTTTTGGAAGATGTTTATTTGATCCACAATGCTTTACCTGAAATCAATATAGAGGATATAAAATTGAATACAGTTTTTCTTGGTAGGAGCTTTTCTGCTCCCATCATCATTGATTCTATGACTGGCGGTACTGATGAAGCATTAATTATAAACAAAAGACTTGGTCAAATAGCTGAGAAATATGGATTTGCGATGGGGCTTGGAAGTCAAAGGGCTGGACTAAAAAGTGACAAACTGATTGAGAGTTACGCTGTATCTCGTAGCGTTGCCCCAAATGCTTTTTTGATTGCAAATATAGGAGGGGCTCAACTTGCTGAAGGGCTGTCAAAAGAAGACGTCAAAAAAATCATAAAAATGATTGATGCGGACGCATTAGCCATACATTTAAACCCCCTTCAAGAATTGATTCAACCAGAAGGGGAGCCACATTTTAGGGGAGTTCTACAAAAAATAGGCTCTTTAGCAAATGAGTTAGAGATTCCAGTCATAGTCAAAGAAGTAGGCTCTGGAGTTTCGCCTGAGGTTGCCTACAAACTCCAAGGAGCGGGTATAAATGCTATCAACGTGGCAGGTTCGGGAGGTACTAGCTGGGCTGGAATTGAAAAAATAAGAGCAGATAATGCAAACAGCTACATTAAATCTAATTTGGGCAATCTTTTTTGGGACTGGGGCATTCCTACTGCTTTGAGCGTATTAATGGTTTCAAGGTCCGTGGAGGTCCCTGTGATTGCTTCGGGCGGACTTCGCAACGGCCTAGAAATAGCCAAGTGTCTGATGCTTGGGGCTAAAATGTGTGCAATGGCATTTCCTTTCTTAAGAAAAGCAGCAGAATCCGAAGATGAATTAGACAAATTTACACAATTGATTTTAGCACAGCTGAGGGGTACGATGTTTTTGGTAGGCGCATCTGATATTGATTCCTTGGTGAATACAAGATATATATTGAAAGATAAATTAGCAAGTATGTTGAATAGTTATGAGTTCAGAAGACATAAAAACTGAAATCAATTTTATTGCTTCTAAAATAAATCAATTTATTCTCAATAATATTTCGGGCGAGCCTTTTGGTCTGTATACAGCTTCGCTGCACTACATTAAGAGCGGGGGTAAGAGGCTGAGACCTTTTATGACCGTTAAGTCAAGCGAACTTCTTAATGGAAATTTACAATCTTCGTTGCCTGCTGCTGCTTCTGTAGAATTGATCCATAATTTTACATTGGTTCACGACGACATAATGGATAATGATAACATTAGGCATAACGTTACTACAGTACACCGGCAATTTGGAATTCCTCTGGCAATTTTGGCTGGAGATGTCCTTTTTTCAAAAGCATTCCAGGTGATTTCTATATATGGAAAGAAGGTTGGAATCGATCAGTCCGTTCTGTTGAGGATGGTTGAGTTGCTATCCTCTTCTTGTAGGGATGTTTGCGAGGGTCAAGCCTTGGATCTACAAATGGCTCAGGACGACGAGTTTTCATCAACAGATTCATATATTAAAATGATTGGAAAAAAAACGGCCGCACTGTTTAGGGTTTCGTGCGAATTGGGCACTCTATCTTCACCTGATTTTACTGAAAAAGACTTGGAAAATATGTCTGGCTACGGGGAAAAGATCGGTATCGCATTCCAACTAATCGATGATCTAATTGGAATCTATGGAGATTCAAAAATAACTGGCAAATTTGTAGGAAATGATATACGGGAAGGGAAAAAAACTCTGCCTATTTTATTATCTTTTCAGAATCTAAATTCTACAGATAGGGATTCATTAAAACAACTGTTTGGTAGCAAGAATGCGAAGGATTCTGAGATCGCAGAAATGGTAAGAAAAATTGCTGAAATTAGAGTCGATAAAGAAGTTCGTGATATAGCAAACAGTTACGCTGATGAAGCATTTAATACAATAAAAACTTATGACCGGTCTCCTGCCTTAATTTCATTACAAAATTCTGCAAAATACATTGTAGAACGGAGTTTGTAATTCAATTGATTGCTGATCAGAAATTTGTCAATACTGCTAAATTGATAGCGTTGAAAAATGCAATTGAGTTTAACAACGTAACAAGAGTTGACGTTGTAATTTCAAAAATTTTTTCAATTTCAAAAAACTTGGGAGAAAATATCAATATAAAAGAATTGGTCCCAGAAATAAAAGAAATTATTAGTGACCTAGATGGGCTATCGGTTGATGAAAAAAAGAAACTGTATGACTCAATTACTTTGGAAAATAATCATTATTTAAAGGAACTCAAAAGTGACGCGGGGGAAAACCATGGGACCCAAAAAGAACCAGAAAATAAAGGGAAAAAAGCAACAACCGGCAAGGATATCGAATTTGAACTTCCAAATCTGGACGGGGCAGTAAAAGGTAAAGTAGTAACAAGATTTCCACCCGAACCCAATGGCTATCCTCATATCGGTCATGCTAAAGCGGCTGTAATTGACGAAGAGTATGCTAGGAAATATGGAGGAAAATTGATCTTGCGATATGATGATACTAATCCTCAAAAAGAAAAGATTGAATATTACAGTGCTATAAAAGATGGTCTTGATTGGCTTCAAGTAAAACCAGATGAGATTAAAAATACCTCTGATGATATTCCTAAAATTTATGAATATGGTAAGGAGTTAATTAAAAGAAATTTTGCTTATGTTTGTTCATGTTCACCAGAAATTATAAAGAGCAATCGCCTAAATGCGAAGGCGTGTGAATGTACCAACAATTCGATCGAAAATAACCTGTCTGAATTTGAAAATATGATCTCCGGAAATTATGATCAGAATCAAGCGATCGTGAGGTACAGAGGAAATATGTCCAGTCTAAACACCGCAATGCGGGATCCAACTCTTTTTAGGGTCATAAAAGGTGGTCTTCACCCAAAGGTTGGATCAAAATATTCATTATGGCCTACATATGATTTTGCAGCTCCCATAGAAGATAGCATTGACGGGGTTACTCATGCCTTTAGGACGAAAGAATACGAATTACGAAATGAACTGTATTTCTCCATCTTAGATAATTTGTCTTTAACAAAACCAAAGCTAATTGAATTCTCTAGGTTGGAATTTGAAGGCATTCCGGTTTCTAAGAGGAAAATTACACCTTTGATAGAAAAGGGAATAATAAAGAATTGGGATGATCCCAGACTGCCTACGCTCTTGGGATTAAGGAGACGGGGAATACTGCCTGAGGCAATAAGGAAATTTGTTCTTTCCCTTAGTATTACGCTATCCGAAACGAAACCCTCAATGGAAATCCTAGAATCATTCAATAGGAAAATGCTAGACCCCAAAGCGCGCAGGCTCTTCTTTGTCAAGAGTCCAGTAAGATTGAACCTAGATTCCATTGACATTGATACAGTTGAGATAAGAAATCATCCTACTCTTGACATGGGCAAGAGGACCATACGGGTAGGAAATATAATTTATATATCTAACGATGATGCAATTAAACTAAAAATCGGAGATACATTAAGATTAATGGACTTATGCAACATAGAAATTTTGTCAATTGAAAAAAATCTCATCAAGGATAAAAACGGCGGATATGATCCTAGCTTTGTTATTAATGCAAAAAATAAGGGAAATGAAGTTTCTCATAATATCCCAAAGATTCAGTGGGTCTCTCAATCGGACTCCCAAAATTATAAGATTTTAAGACCGTTACCCCTGTACGATGGAGACAAGTACAATGAAAATAATTTAATAGAGGATTGCGGATTAGCCGAATCCTATATATCAAAACTTGAGCTTGGAACTGTAATTCAATTTGTTAGATATGGATTCTGTAAAATTGATGATAACTCTACTGCAATATTTACACATAGGTGATATGAAAAAATGAAAATAGCACGGATTAGATTGAAAAATTCGGTAGAAACGTATGGAATTGTCTCAGAAGATGGGGAGAAAATTATTACTAAGGAACAGATACAGGAAAAGACTGGAGTCCCTATCCCGCCCCGAATCAAAGAATTCTTGTTTGGTGGTTGGCTGTCAGAAGTAAATTCTGTTGGAGCTAACCTTACTTATGAATTGCCAATAAGTGAGGTTGATTTATTGGCTCCTCTTCCCAATCCACCCAAAATTATTTGTTTAGCTTTTAATTACTATGATCATGCGCGAGATGCAGGACTAACTCCTTCTGAAGAACCTGTTATATTCTTAAAGCCAAGAACAGCGTTAAATTCACCTCATGGAAATGTTATTTCTCCCTCCTATGTGAAGCGACTAGACTATGAAGCCGAAATAGCAGTCATTATCGGAAAACAAGTCAAGAAAATTTCTGAAGAAGATTCATTAGACGCCGTATTTGGTTACATGATATTCCATGATGTTTCTGCGCGAGATATCCAGTTTAAGGACAAACAGTTCACACGAGGGAAAAGTATTGATACATTTGCTCCCTGCGGTCCTTGGATAACGACGAAGGATGAGATTCAAGATCCACAAAAACTTCGCATTACGACCAAAGTAAATGGAGAATTAAGACAAAATTCGTCGAGTAGCAATATGGTTATTCCGATAAGGAAAATAATATCTTCTTTGAGTGATCTCATAACAATCGAACCTGGGGATATCATATCTACTGGTACTCCTGCTGGAGTAGCTATGTCAATGAAAGAGCCTAGGTATTTGAAACATGGCGATATAGTAGAGATTTCTGTTGAGGGCTTGGGAACGATCAAAAATCGGATTTTGTTTAATTAAATGTATATCATACATTCCTAACCTTACATCAAACTTGTCATAATTTCAGGTGATTGTTTTTAGGCAGTAGTCCAGATTCTAGGATTTTTTGTCCAAAGCCTTTCTTAACTCCTGTTCTAATAACAGGCAATATTGTTTGTAGGTTTCCACCAATTGTGCTCTGATATTAGCTAACTGCATTGACTGGTTGAGCGTTTGTAGGCAACTCTCTAGTGATCGCTCAGAAGCGAACAATTCCATATCTAATTTAAATTTCTTTACCAGCTCTCTTTGCTCATCACTAATTTCTTCAATTGATTTAATGATTGATTCGATATTTTCATTTAATTGCTTGGTCTCTTTTTCATAATCCTCATTGGGCTGTTTTCGCAAAAATATCAAATTAAACATTGTTTGTGCGAGTAATTATTATTTATTTGTTAAAACGAAGGTCTGATTGCGCAATTTACTTGCAGACTGCATTATTTTTTACGTGACATTGCGAAGAGTCACATTGTAGTAATTAGCAACTGAGAACTTCATCTTATATGATGTATAGCTAATAGGTCGACATTGTTGTAAAATCGCAAAGAGTGGCGAAACTATAGCAATTTATGCGTCCTCATAGGATCTTCACATGAATTACAACATAAAACAGAGAAATATGTATAATACCCTTTGGAGATTAAATAATTTAGTTATTGAAATATGATATAGCTATTGTAGGAGGAGGACCAGCAGGATTATCAGCTGCATATTCTGCATCTAGGCATGGTGCAAACGTAATCCTCTTTGAAAAGGATCCTTCGTTTGGTCACAATATTAGGACCAGTGGTGTTACCTGGATCAAGGAGATTGAAAAATTCGATATTACAGGGGAATACTATAATCCAATCAAGAATTTTTCCTTCATCTCCCCTACTAATCAAATCATGATTTCTGGGACTTTTAATTCTGCTTGTGTTCTTGATGTCCGGAAGACTTATCAATATTTAGCATCCAGAGCAGCCTCTGAGGGTAGTACCCTACTTGTAAAAAGTCAAGTCATTGATGTTAAGAAAAATCCACAAAGACATTCATCCATCTTGAAAGTAAATTCTCTATATGGGCCATTGGATGTGGAAGCAACTTTAGTAATAGATGCATCTGGCTTCACCAGTTTTGTCTCACGGAAACTAGGATACGTTGAATCATGGAAGAGATATGGTATAGGTGCAGAATATGAATGCTATTGTGATAGTGTGGATAACGAAACTTTATGTCTTATGGTGGGGCAGATTTATTCAGAGGCAGGTTATGCCTGGGTTTTTCCTTTATCTAAAAATCGCCTAAGGATAGGGGTTGGCATAGGGAAACCCAATTCAAACACTGACCCATTAACTAAATTAAACCAAATCATGAAAAGCCGGTTGCCTCCACTAGATAAACTTGGGAAAATTCAACCTCTGGAGCTTCATTACGGTATGATTCCAAATGAAGGATTGCGGATAAATAGTGTTTTTGATGGCTTGATTATGGTCGGAGATACTGTAGGTCAGGCAAATCCACTGGTTCTAGAAGGCATAAGATATGCCATAGAATTTGGACTTTTGGCTGGTAAGGTAGGAGCTGAATCTTTGCAACACAATTCATCCAGAGATTCTTTAAGACCTTACGAAGTAGCGAACAAGAATCTCCTTGAAAAAAAAATAAAATCAGCATTAAAGGTTCAATCAAGATGGCTTGGTCTATCTGATTCAGAATGGGACAAAGAAATTGAAATAATAAAAGAATTATCAATAGATGAATTTTTAGATTTTATAAAGTCGGATTTTACTTATACTAAAATGGCCAAATTAGCTCTTAACCATCCTAGACTTTTGGTAAAACAATTGTTTAATCTTGTACTAAACAAATAGTTTCTTTTGCGAGCATCAAATAAGAAGATATAAATATCTTAAATTGTCAGCCACATTTAATTTGGCAGGAGAAACCGCTACACAATTTCTTCCAATATTATATTTATTTGGATTTGGGATTTTAGTTGGCGTACCTTCATTAGTATTGTCGCGGTTGTTGATGACAAGGAGAAGATATAATCCGGTAAAATTCCTTCCAATGGAATGTGGTCAGGTACCTTCAGGTGAAGGACGATCTCATTTTATGATGCAGTATTATTCTTATATCCTAATGTTTGTCGTATTTGATGTAATGTCTATTTTTCTATATGCATGGGGTGTTACCTTTTTTTCTTTACCTAGAGAAGCGACATTGCCGATGATCGGCTTTTTGGGAATTATGTTCGCTGCGATGGGGTATGCATTATTTTTGGCAGGCAGGAAAGGGATTTGGTAGAATTGTTGAACCCAATAGGTATTAATAACTTGAATTGTTATTATTTATTAAGTGTAGAGGTATGATAAAGGATCTCGTTAACCCTACCAATTTTAATGTTTTAGTGTCAAAGTTAGGTGATGTTTTGGTAAATGCTTTGGATGAGCCATTAGGCTATGCAATTAACTGGGGCCGAGTCTGGTCCCTGTGGCCCGTTCACTTAGAAACTGCCTGTTGTAGTGTAGAGTTTGGTGCCGTTTCAAGTCCGCGCTATGACGCTGAACGATTTGGGATATTAGAAGCCTTTGGTTCATTGAGACAGTGTGATTTGATAGTAGTTCAAGGAACCGTAACAAGGAAAATGGCACCTAGACTCAGGATGGTTTATGATCAAATGCCAGAACCAAAATACGTTATTGCTATGGGAGCTTGTGCGATAACAGGAGGGCTTTATTTGGATTCATACAATGTTTTGCCGGGAATAGATAGTATTGTCCCAGTAGATGTTTATGTTCCAGGCTGTCCTCCAAGACCCGAAACTTTGATTCAGGGTACTATGTTGTTGCAAGAAAAAATTAAAAGGTCGAAAATTAAATAATGCAAATAGACAAAACCCAAAATAATCAAACGAACTTTATGGAAGTAAAAGAGGAAAAGAGTAATTTACTATCTAATAGTCTCATTAATTCTATTACTACCAATTTTGGAGAACAAGTTAAACTCGTATATAAAAAAGAGAACCGGTCCAAAATAATGGTGAGTCCAGAAAATCTTGTAGAAACAGCACTCTATTTAAGAAATAACCATGGATTTGATCATGCTGAATCAGCTTCAGGAACTGACTATCCTGATGACAATCAAATAGAGATTAATTATCATTTAGGTTCGTACAGTAACACCGATTATTATCCTTACATTGTAGTGTTATCAACGAGAGTGGATCGAAGCGATCCAAAATCAAACAGCTTGATAAATATATTTCCAAGTGTAGAATACCACGAACGTGAAACCTATGAAATGCTGGGTGTGTATTTTTTGGGACATCCTCGTAATGAACGCTTTATTTTGCCTGAAGATTGGGCAGATATTCCACCTCTCAGGAAGGATTTCCGTATAAAGGGAAGATGATTGTGAAATGACCAGTCTAGAAGAAAGAATCGATGAGGCAAAGAGGTTATCGCTTCAAATAACAAAGGAAACTGATGATGATAAGTTGATGACTTTGAGTGTTGGTCCACAACACCCAGGGTCCGGTCATTTCAGATTTACTATTAAAATAGATGGAGACTACATAGTACATGTAGATCCTGACCCAGGTTACGTTCATAGGGGACACGAAAAGATGTGCGAATATAGAAATCACTTTCAAAACATACCACATTTAGAACGTCCAGTGATTCATGATTCTTGTAACATTACTTATGCGTACAGTTTGGCTGTGGAAGAGCTTGTGGGTATCACTGTTCCTAGAAGAGGTCAATTCATTAGAGCACTTGCATCGGAGCTTAGCAGGCTATCCTACACATTGTATTGGCTAGCAATATATGGAATATTTTTAGGACATTCAACAATGTTCATGTGGCCTGCTGGAGATAGAGAATTACTTATTGATTTATTAGAGCGATTAAGCGGGGCAAGAGTTACTAATGCATTTAATATTCCTGGTGGAGTCAGAAATGATATTCCATACAATTTCAAAGAAAAATGTCTAGCCCAAGTCAATTATTTTGAAACAAGACTCAAAGAATATGACAATATTTTTTATAACAATCCGTTGGTAAGACAAAGAACTGAGGGAGTTGGTATATTGACCAAAGAAGATGCGATTAAACTGGGTGTGACAGGATCAGTTCTGAGGGCATCAGGAGTACCGTTTGATGTTAGGAAAGTTGAACCGTATGACGTTTATAATGAAATTGATTTTAATGTTCAATATATGAAAACATGCGATTCATTTGCAAGAGCATATGTTCCTGTACTGGATATGCGTGAGTCATGTCACATTATCAGACAATTGTTAGATAAGATGCCGGAATCAGGAGATGTAAGAGAAAAACTGCAATTTAATATTAAAAGTTCTCCTGGTGAAACTTACAAGAGGGTGGAATCAGGACGAGGGGCATTGGGATATCACGTAGTGAGCGATGGATCACCAAAACCATATAGGGTAAAGGCATCAGTAGGTTCATTTAGGAATTTGCTTGCGTTACCTTTCTTGTTAACTGGATCAAAATTGGGTGATATGCCTGCTATATATTGGTCTTTAAATTATTGGCCAGTGGAGGCTGACAGATAATGACTTCGCTGAATTCAAATTTTAGATTCGGGAATTTCGTAGCTAGTATTATTAGGCTTGTTTTGGTAGTTTTAGCGCTAGTTACCTTACTTATTCTTCCAATAATCTTTTTTACGCTATTTTATGTTCCCTTGCCTGAAATCGACGGACAAGTCTTGACGCCATATCTTTTCTTTTCAATGATGGTTGACCCGTCCAGGACCCTCCCTATTGTTCAATTTTTCATTCATACCGATATCTTTAGAGCAGCAGTCTTTCCAGGGTTTGCTTTCGCAGCTTTGATAGCAGCAGCTACAATATTTGTCGAACGAAAATTACTGGCTAAAATGCAGTTGCGTGTAGGGCCATTGTATGCCGGTAAAGTTGAAGGTATATTCCAATTATTGGCTGATGGACTAAAACTTCTTACAAAGGAGATTATAGTACCTTCGGGAGCTGATAAGCCAATATTCTGGTTGGCTCCAATAATGTTCGTATCTACTGCCGCGGCGGTAGTTGCATTAATTCCAGTAGCCTCTGGATGGGTAGTTGCTGATGTTGACGTAGGGTTAATAGCTGCTTTTGCAATACTAGGATTTTTTCCATTGATTGCATTATTATTTTCATGGGCTAGTAACAGTAAATATCCATTCATAGGCGGGTTAAGGGCCCTCCACCAAATGATTGCCTTTGAGATACCGTTTTTCTTATCAGCCTTGCCTGTTGTTATTCTATCATCGTCTCTTAATCTCTCAGATATTGCAAGATCACAAAATATTTTCTGGAATATTCTTCTACTTCCGATTAACGCTTTTGTATTTTTTATATCTTCCCTGGCCGAATTAGAAAGGATCCCTTTTGATTTGCCCGAAGCTGAAAGCGAAATAGTTGCAGGCTGGTTAACTGAGACTACTGGGATGATATATGGACTCATACAGCTTGGTAGCTATTTGAAACTATATGCCCTAGCAGGGTTGTTTGTAATCCTCTTTTTGGGGGGATGGTATGGACCACAAATATTTCCTCAAGAATTAATTCCAGGAGCTCATGAATCTGATTTACCACTACTGCAAATGTTAGCCTTAGATGGACTATACAATGCTATTACAGTAAATAGCATATTCTGGTTTTTGGTGAAAACAATTGCGGTCATCTTTCTAATGTTGATTATTAGAGGTATCAATCCAAGAATTAGAATTGATATTTTACTTCACACTGGATGGTACAAACTAATAGTTTTAACATTCATAAATCTGTTCGTCGTATTGATTTTGATTTACGGTGGAATTATTGGACCGGAGGGTGTGATTTCGATAAGATGAACACTGCAACAGGATTTATAAAAGCGCTTGAGTCTGGGACTAAGCATATAATTTTAAAAAGATTTACATTCCGTTACCCCGAGGAAAAGCTGAAATTTGTGGGTGATGGATACCAATTTGACCCCAAAAAAGGAGTTGGAATTGCTGGGACTAGAGGTAGACATATTTTGTTTCATGATAAATGCACTGGATGTCAGCTCTGTGCTATAGCTTGTGAGGGAATAGCAGAAGCAATCACTATGGTAAAGGTTGATGAACAGTGGAAGCAAAATAAGAAATCTATAATGCCTCAAATAGATTATGGAAAATGTGTTTTTTGTGGTTTGTGCGTTGATGCATGTCCCTTTTATGCCTTATATATGACAAATGACTATGAGTTGGCTTCTTTTACTAAATCTCATTTGATATACACACCATCTCAGTTGGCTGTGAAACCAAAGTATGACGGTGAAGTGGAAATAAAAATCGGATCCCGAGGTGCATATCATGGTAGATAGTGTATTTGTAGGCTTATCTGTTATCACAATCGGATCCGCTATTCTGTCTCTTGAGAGCCGGGAATTATTGTACGGGGGCATAGCATTGGCGGTTTCAATGCTTGGGATAGCAGGCTTCTTTCTTATTTTGGACGCGCCCTTTGTTGCAATGTTTCAAATAGCTGTATACGTGGGTGCAGTTGCGGTTCTTATTATATTTACAGTGATGCTAGTGCGGGCTCCTAATACAGTTACAAAAAAAGAAACGAGGAAAAGAAAGATTGGAGGTATTTTGCTCGGATTGGCTTTTCTTGTTTTAGTTGGATCCATATTAGGGAACTCGGCTGCAACTCAACTGAAATTTAATGATACGGTTCCAGTAATTGATGTGCAGGCAATAGGGAAAGAATTATTAACATACTACTCACCGGTACTGATAGTATTGGCGTTAACACTGGCTGCAGCGGTAATAGGTGCCCTGACTTTGGCACGCAGAGAGGATATAGAAGAAAGAAATGAATCAACCAATTGATTTTCTATATATAGCTGTAATTCTTATATCAATTGGAATTTATGGATTAGTTGTAAAAAGAAATGCGCTAAGACTAATATTTTCAATCGAGTTAATCGCAAACGCTGTAAATCTCGCACTTATTGCATTTTCAAGAATGCTGCCTAGTCCTGAAGGCCAAGTCTTCGTGCTTTTCGCAATAGCAATATCTGCTGCTGAAGTTGCTGTGGGCTTAGGAATCATAATCATAGCCTATAGATTCTATAAAGACATAGACATTACTGAATATAAGAACCTAAAGAACTAATTTTAAGAATTCATTTTTTTTGAAAGTATTTTTTTTGAATATTCAACCGTATAATATATAAAAGGAGTTAATGTCGTTGAGGTAGGGGTATTCGGAGCAAGAGAATGTAGATGGTGGATTCTTCCTATTATCTTATGGTGGCAACATTTATGCCCTTGATATTATCTCCTGTAGTATATTTTTTGGGAAAACGAAAGGGAATAAACATCACAACGTGGTTGACTTTTGGTATTTTGGCTATCTCCACTACACTAGTGATTATTCCATCTATAGACCTAGGATCTGGAGGGTCATATCAAGAAGTCTTTGATTGGAGTCAATTGGGTCATTTCGGGTTAAAATTAGATGGGTTGAGCATTCCTTTTGCTATTACGATTTATCTGTTATCAACCGTTGTGGTGATATATTCAAAACCATACATGATAAGAAAAATTCTTCTTCAGTATGAACAGGTTGAGAATTCCTCTCGTCTGGAAATGAATGATGCTGAAAGCGAGTTGTATTCTAATAAGGATGGGAAGTCCTTATCCTCTTTGATTTTATCAACCGATCAAAAGTCCTACTTAAATAGTCAACTGGGCTTGTATTATTCTCTTTATCTTGTTTTTGCGATGGGTATGCTTGGTACTGTTTTGGCAACCAATTTGTTCGAATTTTATGTGTTCTTTGAACTGATGTTAATTCCATCTTTCTTTTTGATTGCTTTCTTTGGATATGGAAAGAGGAAAAGAACATCGTTAATGTTCTTATTCTGGGCCCACGTCGGTGCAGTTATCCTTCTATTGGGGTTGATGGCGATGGGTTTTCTGACTGGTGGATTTGATTATGATACAGTTAGGGCAAATGCGTCTCAAATTCCACAAGCTTGGATTGCTGTAATTGTAGCAGCGCTTATTATTGGATTTGGTGTAAAACTAGCTGCTTTCCTTGTCCACGTGTGGTTACCTGATACTTATACGGATGCTCCAACTCCCATTTCAGTTCTGATCTCGTCAGCAATGACAGGGATAGGTGCATATGGTCTGATAAGAATTTGGATTGAACTGTTGTCGGGGCCTGGAAACTATACTGATTATAGTATTTATATAAGCATCTGGGGGGTTGCAACAATGATTTACGGTGGTGCCATGGCTTTAATGCAAAAAGATATCAAAAGAGTTTTGGCCTACTCTAGCATAAGTTCGATGGGGTATCTACTTTTTGGTATCGGATCCGAAAGTGTTCTAGGTATTAGTGGTGCAATCTTTATGTATGTCACTCATGCTTTAGGTAAAGGACTGTTATTTATGATGGCAGGTTCAATTATCTTACAAACCGGAACAAGAAACATGGATAAATTAGGTGGACTGGGAGGAAAAATGCCATATACCGCTGTATTTGCAATGATTGGTGGATTGACAATCATTGGTGTACCAATAACAAGCGGTTTTATGTCTGAATGGGTCCTTTTTAATGGCGCTTTACAAAATGCTGTAGTAGACTGGAGCGCCCTCAAGGCTGTATCCTTTGCTTTGGCTATTACCACTACCATATTGACGTCTGCTTATATACTGTGGATGTACAAAAGAATCTTCTACGGTATTGCTCCAGAAACATTAAAAAATGTACGTGATTCGAGTAAGTATGTTTTAGTAACCATGGGGATTTTGGCTTCATTAACTTTGATACTGGGATTATATCCTGATTTATTATATAAACCAATTATAGGGTATGTTGAAAATCTGTATGAAAATTCAAACGAGCTGATACCAGCAAAGATCAAGCCTGGAACGGGACAGGTGGATGAGAGGCTCACAAACAATACACAAGTCAGTAGTGTTGCTTTTTCAGGCGGTAGTGAATTCCAGAGGACACATCTACTATCAGAAAATCATGTGGTTCATTCCATTACTATATAGGTGAATAGATGTGGTTGAAGTTTTAGGTTTTGAAGGAATAGGTGTAATTGCCTGGTTAATTTGGATGACTCCATTTATAGGAGCTGCCTTCATTCCGATTTTAAGAAAAAAAAGTGAAAAAATTAAAAGTTATGTTGCTGTTGCGTTCTCAATTCTTAGTGCGCTCTTGGCACTGAGTATCCTGCCTTTGGGTTTGTCAAATGGGGAAATACACAGTCAAATTCCTTGGTTTTCTGCGTTAAATTTAAACGCAGGTGTATTAGCTGATCCGCTTGCCATAATCATGAGCAATCTAGTCGCTTGGATTTCGGCAGCTATATTTGTGTATTCTATTTCTTACATGCACAAACAAAAATCGCTGATAAGATACTGGTTCTTTATGCTGTTTTTCATCGGATCAATGCAACTTATTGTATTGTCCGACAATTTGTTGATGGTATTTTTTGGCTGGGAGGGTGTGGGGCTTGCCTCTTACGCCTTAATAGGATTTTGGTACACCGATAGAAAGAAAGATTATGTGGGCAAAGAAGGACATACCGCTTGGGGTATACCTCAGTGGACATCACCCACACACGCTGGCATAAAGGCGTTCTTACTCAATAGGGCCGGGGATGTCATGATGTTGACTGGCATGTTTATGATCTTTATGTATTCTGGTACTTTTGGGTTTAGAGAATTATTGGCCGATCAAACCTGGGCTCATGTAATGATGCAACAAAATCTATTGGTGCCTGCTGCGGTTCTAATATTTGGAGGAGCCATAGGTAAATCAGCACAATTTCCACTAAATGAATGGTTATTGGAGGCAATGACAGGACCTACATCCGTTTCGGCTCTCATTCATGCTGCTACAATGGTAAAGGCAGGCGTATTCCTTGTTGCTAGAATAGGTCCATTATTTTTTGCCTTATCTGTATTTAATATGGATCAGTTTTTTGAAATTGTTACATGGGTTGGAGCGATAACTGCTCTGTTGCTAGCTACTCAAGCAATAGTTAACCCTGAAATAAAAAAGGTCTTGGCTTATTCTACCGGTTCGCAGATCGGTTATATGATGATGGCTTTAGGAATTGCAGGTCTGTCTACAAACTTTGTTGACGGATACACCGCAGGATTCTTCCACCTAATTAGTCATGCATTGTTTAAAGCTTCGTTGTTCATGGCGGCGGGTGCGATATTACATACGGTTCACTCCAGATTCATGAACGATATGGGTGGCTTAAAGAAGAATATGCGGAAAACTTACATTTTCTTCCTACTTGCAAGTTTGTCGCTAGCCAGTGCTCCTTTGATAACTTCTGGATTCTGGAGTAAGGATGCAATTTTTGCTTCTATTCTTGAATCCAACTATGAGTTCTCATCTTTTGTCTTCTTGATTGCTGTCGCGGTAGCCATTATGACTGCCTTCTATACGTTTAGGATGGTGGGACTAGTATTTTTTGGAAAACCAAGCCAAAATGTGATCAATATTGAAAATAAAGGTCATCATATACGTGAAGTCAACAGAATCATGTGGCTTCCTTTCGCCGTTTTGGCAGTAGCATCGATTGTAATAGGTGTTATGGGTTTTGCTTTTGAGGGTCAGCTGCACCATATATTTGCAACATACCTTGCCAGTACCTTTGGAATCGTTGAAGGCGGAGTAGTACCAATAGAAGGGTCTGCAGGCCTACAAAGCCCCCATACATTAACCGAATCCGGTGCAGGTTCTGCCGGAGGGTCTGAACAGGATGCTTTGGAACTCAATCCAATTGCGGTTGTTGCCTCAGTAGCCGCATTTGGCATAGGGGGATTCCTTGGTTATTTGTTTTATATCAAAAGAATTGCCGACCCAGAGAAGATCAGCGACAACGTTGTTTCCAAGACTTTATGGAAGTTCCTATACAACCGATGGTACCTTAACTCAATTCTTTACTGGATTGGTGTTGTCATACCATTGGCGGTTTACAGACGAATTTATAAGTATTTTGAAAACATCTTGATGTATGGAATTAATCCTTCAGTTCAACACTCGATGGTGTTGATGTCAAGGGTGGTAAAAGCAGCACAATCAGGTAACGTACAGACTTATCTCTATGTATTTTCCGCTGGTATAATTCTAATTACCATGTTATTATTGAGTTAAGGAGAGAATGAGTAAACATGATTGATATATTTTCGACCCCTGCTTTAGTAACCATCATTTTAGGAAGCGTGGCTTTGTTAATTCCAATAATAGATGCATTAAATAAGGAGCGGGGCTCTAAAAATAAAATTTATAGCGCTATAGCCTTTGGGGCTCTAGCTTTGGCACTTGTCGTTGTATTATACAGGATATTTTCTGGAGAAAATCTTCCTGCTTTATCGCTAACAAATACTGGAGTCATAGCAGACGATATTTTTGGTGCGTTCTTTTCTATAGCCTTTCTTATAGTATCCATCATGGTGACCGTTTCTTCATGGAGTTACATGAAGAAAAAAAGCAATCATGCTGCATACTATTCTTTGATATTATTATCAAGCATAGGTATGATCCTTATAGGTTATTCAACTGATTTCGTAATGTTGCTAGTTGCTTGGGAACTAATGTCTATCCCAACATATGCGTTGGCTGCTTTTAACAAAAGAGATCCCATATCAAACGAGGCTTCAATCAAATACTTTTTGTTCGGAGCCCTATCGTCGGCAATCATTATTTTGGCAATGGGAATTGTATATGGGTTAACAGGAACTACAAACATTTACGATTCTATAGTGGCAATGTCACAGCTGAATCCAGATTTGACTCCATTTGGTTTGCTGGCAGTCGGACTATTTATCGCGGGCTTTGGATTCAAAATGGGTCTGGTTCCATTTCACATGTGGCTGCCTGATACATATTCAGGAGCTCCAACTACCATTGCTACCTTGCTTGCAGCTGGAACAAAAAAAGCTGGATTTGCAGCTGCAATTAGGGTCATAGTTATTGGTTTGATAGCTCTTAATGTCCACTGGACTTTTACCCTTGCAATAATCGCTATTTTTACTATGACACTCGGGAATCTGGGGGCGCTGACTCAAAAAAGCATTCCAAGAATCCTTGCGTATTCAAGCATTGCACAGGCCGGGTATATCTTGATCGGACTTGCAGTTGCTCCCTACTCTAACTATGGTTTAGATGCATCTTTATTACAAATAATGAATCATGCGGTAATGAAATCTGCCGCGTTTATTGCTGCTGCAGGTGTAATTATTACCATCGCCGGGTATACACTCGAAAAATACAAAGGATTAGGATTTAGAATGCCTATCACAGCCTTTGTGTTTGCGATTTCGTTGCTTGCACTTGCTGGTGTACCTCCCCTTAGTGGCTTTTGGGGTAAGTATTTGATTTTTGGAGCTGCTATAGATGGTGGCCAAATGATATGGTGGGCCCCATATCTTGCGATAGCCGGTGTTTTAAACAGTGCACTATCTTTAGGTTATTACGCTTGGATTATAAGGAAAATGTACATGGAAGAGGGTGAAAATAGGGTACGACAGAAGGAACCAAAGCCAATAGTTGCTGTATTGCTATTTGCATTAGGCTTTATGATAATATTTGGGATCTGGTATGGACCATTGCTTGACCTAGCGTCAATGGCTGTGCCTAATGATTTGATAAATTTGATAGGTACAAAATAGCATACCCTGTTTTTCATTCCCTTTGATCATCTTTCCTCCACTCTACTTCCTCTTTCTATACCTCAATCTTATGTTCTTTCTAGATCTAGATATTATTATGTTACCTTCATTGAAACTGTTATAAGAGACAGTATTTCTTTAAATATTAAACACTTAACTTAAAAATTTATCAAAAAATGATCAGCGGACTATTACTAGTAAAATCTAGTTACCATAGCTAAAAAAATTACTTTAGGATCTCCGTTACCTATACGATTGAAAACCATGGTGTGATTCTCTACCTTAAATGACGTTGATTTATCTTTGAGTCATAGTTTATTGAATGCGAATTCTCCATCCAGTCTTTTTTAACTAGGTTGGAAAAAATTCATCCATTGTCTGATCTTGAGCATTCACTATTTTTGCAAGTTTTTGGATATCTTCAAAGAAAATGTGTTTTAATTTGCTATTGTAAATTGTAGCTGCTGGATGGTATGTTATAAAGTATTTCAATGGCGGGCGATTAACTATTTGCCCCCGATATGGTGTCATATATTTTAGTCCAAGCAATGACTTTAATGCTGTTGAGCCCAAAATACAAATGATTTTAGGTGAAATAATATCGATTTCTTTATTAAGATATTTACTAGTGCATATTCCAATTTCTTCGTCAGTTGGAACTCTATTGTTGGGTGGCCTGCATTTGACCACATTTGTGATGTAAATCTCTTTTCTTTCTATTCGTGCGCCGATTAATGCTTGATCCAATATTTTACCAGCGCTCCCCACAAAGGGAAAACCTCTTTCATCCTCATTTTTTCCGGGAGCTTCACCTATCAATATTATTTTTTTAGTTATACTGCCAGCTCCGGGAACGGCATTCTTTCGCGTTGTTGATAGCTCACACAAGACACAATTAATAACTTCATTTTTTATTGCTTCTAATGATCCATTGTAAGTGCTCAAGTTGGGAATAAATATAAAAGAAGGGGCCTGATTACTCGAGGATCAATACTTTGATTCAGCCACTGATTCCGTTGATAATCCTCCAGTGTTATTCTGTGCATCTCCTTGAGACGAGGAATTAACTATCAAATTTACAGGACCTGAGGTAGATGTTGTATTTGCAGCGTCTACTGATTCCGTTGATAATCCTCCAGCGTTATTCTGTGCATCTCCTTGAGACGAGGAATTAACTATCAAATTTACAGGACCTGAGGTAGATGTTGTATTTGCAGCGTCTACTGATTCCGTTGATATTCCTCCAGTGTTATTAGTTGTGCTGGTGTTGTCAGATTGAGCAAACACGGTCGGGATTCCAACCATTAATAGTGGCAGAGCAAGAATAATCCATTTAGAACTTTTCATATCATTTTCTATAATCTTGTAATATAAAATAATTTCGTTAGGTTAATTTGCAAACCCGACAAATCCTAAACTTATCTCAATTCATACAAATTCAAATATCTTAAATTTGACAAACATGATCTAATAATAATAATTCCAACTATCGGGGTCATCAACAATAGGCTATTTCCTCTACTAAATAAATGGAATATAGGCAAAAACATTATGTTTCTATCGAGTACCAACTATGATGGGAGTCGCTAATAACGATGAAACGAGGAGTATTGTATGGAATCAATTTAGGTATAGAGACAAGAACATTCTTTCTACAAAGACCAACAAAAAGTATCTCTGCATGAGAATTAACCAGTGCAACTGACTACCACAGTCATGTTAGATTCTTTATAGTTTTTTACAATCTCATAGTTTATTACTTCTTTTAGATTGTAATATATGCTCTCAAAAACGTCGTTTGTTTTGTTTCCCATGAGTGGTGATTTTCTATTGATGTGGTCCAGGATGTTTTTCTTACTGGCCAGGATTTCTAGCCCATTTAGTAGGTTTGCTAATTTTGAGGCGAGTTTTTTGTACTTGGTTTGGTTCTCTGCAGGTTCATTTGTGAGTAAGCAAGCCAACCCGTTCAATAGAATAGTCGACCACTGATTCTTGCGGATTAATGTAATTCTTGTCGTCGTCATATGTGTTCATAAATATACAAAAATAAATTGTATAACAAAGTATCTGATAGTATTCCTATTTTGGGTCAAGAATAGCGTTATTCATATTAAGAACGGGTTCAGGTATATTTCTACCCACTTTGATAACCTCCATCACGTGTTCCTATCTTGAGCATTACTAAACGTTATTCTTGCAATTCTATTATTTAATCGTGAAATCGATTTTATTCCAATACATTGCTTATTAGCTGAAATTGTGAATAGAATTCCGTGATTCTCGGCTAGACCTTTACTTATCTGTCACTAGTAGAGTCTCTGTCGAGTAGCAAAAGCCATTTGCTTCCTGCTTGTTGCATCCTATGGTGGACGTTCTACCTATATCATTCTAAAACAGGCCAATTTGTGAACTGATTGGTATCTATACAGATGTAATTACAACTCTGTGGAACAGCTGGCGTGAGAATTGTAAAATAAACAACTACTTTGCTACCTAGGCACTTTAAAATCAATACTACATGACGTGATTTATTTGGTCATATTCTTAGGCTTTGACGGCTAATATTATCAATATTTTATATCCCATAATATAAAACCTGTATATTAATATTTAATATTTTGATAACTTGATGATTATTACAATAGAAACGATAAAATGAAGGACACGCATTATAATAAGAACTAAAATGTGGTGGAAAAAAATAAAATGAATCAAAAATTAGTGAATTCCTATTTATCAGTACTATGTCCGTTATGTAATAAACACATTAATATAATTACCGATCAGAATTCTGGTGAACTGATTTGTACCACCTGTGGGAGTGTTATAATTGATAATACTGAAGCAACAAGGTCTGAATGGACTTCCTCAAATATTCAGGAATTAGATTTCAGGGATAGAACTGGCGCACCTACTTCTCTAGCCAAGTACGATCGTGGACTTTCTACTGTCATTGGTAGAGCGGATAAAGATGCATCTGGCCGTCAAATTGATCTAGCAATGAAAAGTAGAATAGGTCGGTGGAGAACATGGGATGCCAGATCTCAAACAAAAGATTCTTCAAAGAGGAATCTCCAATCTGCCTTCATCCAATTATACACGATGAAAGATGTACTGGGCTTGCCCGACTCGGCAATTGAAAAGATTGCATATCTTTACAGGAAAATACAGGAACGAAAATTAATAAAAGGAAGAACAATTAAAGGGGCTTTGGCTGTCGCTTCTTATATTGCATGCAGGGAACTAGGGATACCAAGGACACTAAAGGAGATAGCAAAAATTTCCAACCTCAAGGAAAAAGAAATAGCAAGAATATACAGAAAGGTGATAATTGAACTAGATCTCAAAGTCCCCCAAGTCGATGCATTGAAAGAAATAATTAAGATAGGAAATATTTGCGGTATTTCAGAGAGAGCAAAAAGACATGCCATAAAATTGATGACGACCGTTATGAAAACAGGGGTCTCTGCCGGGAAAAATCCCATGGGTCTGGCCGGGGCTGTTCTTTACTTGTCATGTAAGGAATATGAGGAGGAAATTACTCAGAACAAGATTGCCGAGGTTGCGGGTGTAACTGAAGTTACTCTAAGGCATGATTTAGATATAATATTAGAACTTACTAAAAGTAATGGGGGTATTTAAAACGAATATCTAAACCTTATCAGTTTTTTTACAAATGTGGAAATCATGCTAATATGCTCTTCAGAAATAAATTTTCCTAACAAATATTTCAATTTATTAAGGCTATCTTAATACTATTATGTTAAGAATTATTTTCTTTGGATAGATCTGTTATAAATTGTCCTACGGGCCTTTATCTGTATTGATATATTACTGTTATTTGATAACACATTGACAATTTCTAAGAAAAGAATCTGCTTGATTGAGAAAATGTTTTTTCAGACAATATTATAAAATTTTTCAAAAAATAATTGTAGCATTAAATATTTTATTCTTGCTTTGATTATGTAATTTATAATAACTTTGAATCAAAACACTATTCATGAGCAATGTAACTTATTATAAAAAGATAGGGGAGCTATTATCAGCCAATTCCGTGTTTGGCCTTTCTCCCCTACCACAATAATCACCCGGTGAACGGAATAGAAACCCGTGTCATCCTTTTGTACATTAGCGTGTTTAACATTTTATTTAAGCAGTATGTAATTTGGATAATAATAGTGTGGATAAAAACTCATCGCGTGACACAATCTAGATTGAGAAATCGCATATCAGGGACTTAGGGACTTATCGCCAAATTTTGATTTGAATAAAGTTACCATTGAAACCGCTAACATTTAACAGACTGAATTATTAGTCCAAGACCTGCTCAGATATATTCTGAGCCTTAGATAGAAAAGTAATACCAATTATTAAGACACTTATCGAAAAAGCGATCAATAATGAAACTCCAACAAATTGGGTTGAAGAATTACTCAAAAATTGCAGAAATATTTTGTTCAAAATTAACCAATAGCCAAGACTTGAGAAACAATACTATAACGGTGGGCAGGTTAATTTTGAACTAGTATCACTTTCATTACGTCAAATACATTCTGCAACTGTGCTATGAGAGTATCGAAACTCCTTTGTGATTTACATGGACCATAACTAATCTGTTCCAAATTTGTCACCGAATTAGAATATCGTGCATCTGTATTTTGTGGTCTTATGTTGGGGTAGTCCATTGACCAATTCTTTCGCAATTGGGACACCGTCTTCTATTAATAAATTGCTCTACCGTTTCGTCGATTTCTGGCTCTATAATAATTTGTTCTCCACAATAACATTTCATCATTTCAAGCATATACATAGCCAAACTTCCTAGGTATTATAGGTTTATTTCAATTGCATGAATCTTGCTGGCTTGAAAACACATTAGGAATGTCTCTCTCAACGTTCAACAGCGGAAAGTAGGTTGTAGTAAAACGCTAGGAAAATGACTCAAAGACAATATCTAAGAATCCGGGACACCATAATTTTAAGTGCGGTGCACTCATAATTTGACAATCCCTGATATATTTCTGCAAATCACTGTAAATTATTGTCATGCTTTTTGAAATTTAAGACTACATATGTATGTCATAATCTTAATGCTTGAATCATGTTAGAGCAATGATCGTTACTACATAGCTTATTTTATTTTGTTGATCTTTTATATATACAGACAGCAGATTGTAAAACGAAGATAATGGAAATCTTAGAGAAGCATTCAAAGAAACTGACACAGAAAACACAGATAAGAAACCTGCTACATCTTTTGTTAGCTAACATCTCCACTGCATTGCTGTCTATTAAAATTATTAGTTAAGATATGTGAAATAGTAAGAATTGATACCAAAATAAATTATTTAACTGATGACTGGTCTTTATTGATATTATTCACAGTATTGCCGATACCGAATATTTCATTTCCATTCCTATATTGATTTAGTCTACAATGGAATCAATTGAATGCATTTTGGATTTGAATCTGGATCTGATAACCGAGCTAAATCCTGCAAATTGTTTTTTGGCTTCTTTAATAAAATGGCAAGATAGCTCTTATTATATAGCCTGTGGTAAAAATTTGCGATATTTTCAACATACTCTGAAGATGCAATGTAAAATTGTGATACGTTCGCAAGTATCGCTTGTAAAGAACATATCCGAATAGGTATTCTTAAACCCAACAGATTTAAATAAACCGCCGATGCTCTTTTCAAAGATAAGAAATTTTTAACTTAGACTTGGACAAGATTAAAGAGGCTCAAAAGCTACTAACAAATTACGACATCAGGAGGACAGATCTAATAAAATCTGCAACGTTTTCTAAACTAAATGGTAGCAATGTATATCTGAAGCTTGAATGTCTTCAGAAGACAGGATCCTTTAAAGTTAGAGGAGCGATGGTAAAAATTCATAATATGTCAGATGAGTTAAAAAAGAATGGAGTGATAGCAGCTTCGGCTGGAAATCATGCCCAGGCTGTTGCTTTTGCCTCTAAAATTCATAATATTTCATGTACTATTATTATGCCCAAAAATGCATCTCCTAGTAAAATTGTTGCTACAAAGTCGTACGGGGCTAAAGTAATTTTGGAAGGAAACAGTTACGATGAGTCTGCCAATTCTGTCAAAGATTTTGCCGAAAAAGAAAATAAAACCATTATTCCTGCTTTTGAAGATCCAGATATAATTTCTGGACAAGGAACAATCGGCTTGGAAATCATGGAAGACCTAGAAGAAGTAGATGAAGTTTACGTTCCTATAGGTGGAGGCGGTTTGATCGCGGGAATATCAATTGCTATAAAGTCAATCAACCCGAAGATCAAAATTATTGGGGTTGAATCTACTGCTTTTCCCACTATGAAAAAATCAATATCTACAAATAAGATAACAAAGGCTAAAGAAGGTTACACAATAGCCGATGGTATATCTATCAAGAACCCTGGCAAATTAACTTTTGAAATCATAAAAAAGTATGTTGATGGTATTGTATTGATAGATGATAGTGCAATTGTAAAGGCGATGTTCTTGTTGATGGAACGAGCAAAAATCGTATCAGAACCTGCTGGGGCAGCTGCTCTTGCCTACCTTATTTCAAAGGAGAAAAGCACGAAAATAGGTAGGAATTTGGTTTCTATCATATCTGGTGGAAACGTAGATATGTATCTTTTGGGACAAATCGTTGCAAAAGGTCTGATGCAAACAGGCAGATTATTGAAAATATTTGTAGATCTTAATGATAAGCCTGGAGCCCTAAAAAAAATTGTTGATGAAATATCAAAGGCTAGTGTGAATATTGTGGAAGTAGAACATGATCGACTTAGCTCAAATATTCCTGCTGGTACTGCGGGTGTATACTTGAGTTTAGAATTAGAGAATAAGAATCAAGCCAACACATTATTAGATTTATTTAGAAAAGAAAAAATAAATTTTGAAATAGTACATTAGGGCTTAAGGTCCTACATCTGCTATGTCTAATTAAAGAGAGTATATTTAATCTCGAACTAAATTAACACATTTCCACCATCTATAACTATCGTATTCCCCGTCACATAGGAGAAATTATCATCTGCTACGCTTGCAGCAACCTTAGCGACCTCGTAAGGTTTACCCCATCTTTTCATTGGCGATTCCAGAGCGGCCTTTATTATGATTTGCTCTGTCATTGAATCTAATGTAGCCGGTGTAGCAATATTACCTAATGCGAGAGTATATGCTCTAATACCAAACCTGCTGTATTCTTTAGCAATGCATTTTGTTAATGTTATGTTTCCAGATTTTGCAATGGGGTATGGGAAACCTCCTAGATGTCCGGAAATAGCCGGGGTGGAGGAAATATTAATTATTACACCGCCCACACCCCCACCTCCTGGTTTGTTGCTGCTTTGATCAGTTGAAGTTTGCATCATGACTGGAAGAACAGCTCGACAAAGTCTTACTGACCCGATCAAGTCGACGCTAATTATCTTTTCAAGATCGTCAGCTGATCCCTCGTGTATTTTTTTGCTCCATACTGTATCGTCAAATGGATAGCCAGAATTATTTATCAGGATGTCAATTTTCTGGTATCTGTTCATAACGTCTTTGATAAATTTTTTTACACTTAATTCATTAGTGACATCAACTTCGAGTGCTAGTGTTGTACCTCGTATTTTTGCAGCGGCCGTTTTGGATTGCCCTCAATTGCGAGAACATACTATGACTATAGCTCCTCTCTCTGAAAATTCCTTTGCTATCTCAAATCCAATCCCTTTACTTGAACCAGTAACTATGGCTACTTTATCTAAAAGTGACATTTCTTTAATATAGTCTTATATAATCTTTATATTTGATACCTTACAAATTTCGTAAATAACTCAAACAACAGTCCGTGATATATGATAATAAAGGTTGATAAAAAACAAATGACGACGGATCAAATAAAATCATGATATATTGATGGTTTCCCTTCAGTGCCACCTTTAGTAAGGGAATTCAGTAGCCTTTGATATGGTTACAATCTAAAACACAATTGATTAATAAGTAAAAAAAGAAAATATCCTACAAACTAATCCTTGGAAGTAGAGCTGGTATTTGAATTGTTAAAAATATCCTCCTTAGTAAAAATCTATTGGTTATGCCTAAAAAAAACCAATAATAACATCGAAATCAGTGCCATTGTAACTAGGACTTGAATAATCTTGCGTAAAGTCATTTAATTTTGTCAGGTCTAATCCGTTCATTCCATATAATCCTACGATAAGAGATAAGGGTGGGAGTATTACACTAAAAACGGTTAGAATTCGCATTGCACCGTTAGGCCGTAACGATATATTTACAATGTATTGATCCCTTGTTGAATTTATGGTATCTCCATACGACTCTATCAACTCAATCAGCTGCCCTGTGTAATCATATGCAATTGTAAATATCTTTTTTCACTGTCTTGATTTTGCATATGTTTTAGAAAGTTTATAGCGTCTCTCGTATACCAAAAATGCCTTCTTATTACTATTGTTTACTTTGCCACTACATCCAAATAATTAAGCATGCTTCCAGAAGGTTTTTTTATAAAGACTTTTGTTCAAAATCTGGAATGGTGATTCATTAATATAGTTAAGAGTTGTTCATACCTTGATATTATTTCGTATATGATGGTATCATATAGTGCATTAATATTTAATATTAACAAATTTGTATTCTTCTTTTCAATAATATCTCTTATGGTTGAAAAAATTCTAACTGCAGATGAATGTAAAGTATTTATCCAATTCTGGCCAACGTAAATGTAGATATCTTCAATTAACAATTGTTTGATCGTTTTAAACCGAAGATCTAATAATATACTAAGAGCCTATCCCAAAATTATCTTTCTATAGATAATCATACAACAAGAGAACTGTACCAACCCAAGGTAGTTCCCCACCTTCTTTTCATACCTTGTATATAATTTTCTGAACCTGTTATGCCATGAATTTGTTCTCTCG
>JBGTFK010000073.1:0-14210 GCA_041747305.1 Candidatus Nitrosocosmicus sp. | reverse complement strand
GACTATAAAGAGAATGTTTGGTGAGTATGTATCTGCTACCAGATTTCAAAACATGGTAAAAGAGATGATGATAAAAGTGTCATTGTATAACCTGTTTAGAAGAGTGTGACATAACAAGCATAAAACGATTGAAGGACAACGCATTAGGACACAAAGCAGTATTAAGGATTAAAGGGTGTTTCTTATAAACTCCACGATTGTATATTATTTTATGTTAATCTATACTATTACATTACGATGCAATAATTTACGAAAATTGTGCAACCTATTCTAAATATGTGTCAAATTTATTATGAATTTATTATGTTTAAAAAAAGTACAGATGTATTAAAAAAATCAACAAAACCCCTAATTGTGATATCTACCATAGCAACATTATTGATAGCCGCTATCAGTAGTATGCCTGTCATGAATTCCTCTGCATCAGACTATATTTTAATATCTAATGACAATAATTCAGGAAGTATTGAAACACATAGTCTTTATAATTGCGATGGTGAAGGAACAACATGTATTAATGAAAATAAAAACAATAATAATAATTCAGGAAGTATTGAAACACATAGTCTTTATAATTGCGTTGGTGAAGGAAAAACATGTATTAATACAAATTAAAACAATAATAATGTAATTAATCGCTGATAATGGCGAAGTATCACCCCACCATCACCATAGATACTGCTCAACTACTAGTTACAAAAATGTAGACTGTGTTTCAATTGGTGGAGATCCGGACAATGAAGCAGTATGTGTTTACATAATTAATGGCCTTGACCCTTCTGAATTTACAGCTACCGTAACAGGAAAAAATCCAAATCTTGCAACATTTACTGGCTACTTTAAGAACACAAGCAACTTTAGAACAAGGTACATATATGCCGTATCCGAAACCGTTAGTCCACAACTCGAGAATCTGTGTGTTCTCCCAGATATCGCCGATACTTCATGATATTTCCAATTGCTAGCAAAGATTGTACTTTAATTGAAGGACAGGTCACATAAACTATTAACGTTGATGAACAACAAACGTGTAATTTGGCTAATACAGTCTAAATATTTGATGCAACCGTGTCTCTATAGAAACCGACCAATCCTACCAAAATTTTTACTTTTTGTTGTCTCTAGTCTAATTGTCCGTCTCTTCGTAATTCAGAAAGTATCTTTATTAAGGTGTCATAATCGATATTGATTTCATTAAGAATAAATGAATGGTCTGCTTTTCCATGCTTTTTGATAAATCTTAAAATTGATTGCTTTTTCTTTTCATATATTCTGTCCTGCAACATGACGAGGACCTAAATAACACATATTACTTTTTACGTATATAGAATTAATTTGCAATACTTTGAGATAAGATAACTTCTGGCTTCGAATCCAAAGGGGAATGCCGATAACGGTTCTCTAAAATATGTTCTAGTAAATTATATGACTATGAAAATATAAAGATTTTAGTGATTAATACAATGTCATCTGTCATCAATAATATGTGGATCACATCTATAGTATCAAGGATGATAGCACAAAAGCTTCTTGCGGGAAATGAATTCTAAATTTTGAATATTATTTTAATGTACTCATAAATCTTGAAATCTAAACTGTATATTGAATTTGATGGTATAATTTTAACAAGAACATATTTATTATGTACTTAGGAATCATAGTTTATTGTATGTTATTGTATGAAGTGCGTGCCACCTTACGATTCAACCAATTAAAGAAGATAAAAGAAGATGAGTAACAATATTGCTTCTTTATTTTATGTTACCATTTACTACTGTATTACTTTGTAAACATTTAATGAGTATGTGTTGCGTATTTCTTATAATATATATATTTATTATACATTCAATAATATGAATAAATTTAATACGCATTCAACAAAAAAATCGCTTAAACCACTACTGACCATTTCTGCAATTGCAACACTATTGATAGCCGCTATGAGTTTAACAAGTACCACAAATGCTAATGCATTCAATTTTGGTTTAAAATCCAAAGATGTTAACGACGGAAGTATTGATACAGACAGTCTTTTTAGTTGTGTCGGTGCAGCAATAAACTGTCTTAATACAAATCAAAATAATAACAATGAAATCGCTAATAATACCGCCGTAATACCAGTACCAGGACCAGAACCAGAACCAGATTGTGAAGCCGGCATAGCATGCTTTGTTAGCACTCTCAATCCAACACAATTAGGTAATCTTAAATTTGTCTTAGGCCTTCCGGTTGATGCTCCAAATGCACTACTATGTGATGTAATAGATGACTTGACAGCAGCTGAATTAAGAGCAGCCATAACAGCACCAGTTGTTGGTGTTACTGATGCAGTTGCAACTGTTATAATAAACTGCTTGATAGACGCTGGATTCGCTAATCTCGAATAAGCATAGGATCATAAGATAGGTTAATCTAAAACCTACACTTACTTTTTTTATTAAATATTACATCCAAAGCATTATCGCTTCGGTATAGTTACCAAACAGATAGATTCTCAGATTAAAAAAAATAATTCTTCAAGACTTATTTATTGTATTTTGAGCATCCTATAAAGTAGTATTAAAGTATTTTCACAGAAAGGGGATTAAGCGTTCCAGGATCAATTCGGTACTTTAACAGGTAAAATAGATGTTCTTATATTGTAGGGATTGGATAAGCTTTTTGTATTGAATTTAAATTCAAAGCAAAATATCGTTCATAATGACAATTTCCATTTTGCTATTACTTTTAATATATACTGGTGATTGACCAGATGTATTTGCATCGGCGGGTCAACTCAATATTCCAACCTGCATGTTAACCACAAGAGAAAATAATCTCATCATCCTATTGGATTCCCACAAGGGCTTTTATAATGACAATTATCAATATGGGAGTTAACCAGATGCTAGAAATATGTCCGCCTAAAATTGTCATATTCGTTCATGCGTGTGGGAGGGGGGGGGAGAGTCTCTCCTGCAGGGGTCATCGAACAACTAGATAGGGTAAAATTGTCTATGGAAAAAAAGCTGACAATACAACTTTGATTGGTATAGTTGGGATCAAATGTTGGCTGTGACGTGGCCAAGGCATTGACAAAGGATCAAGAAGCAAACATGCACAATTCATATCAAACTATTAGGATAACTGCAAAAATAAACATGGAATAAATTCAGATGTGCGTCTTATTGGACTCATTGGGTGCAAGAGTATTCTCAATACAAAAGAAAGCCTTTGCAATAACACTAAATGGAATAAAAACAGTAACAATTGACTGTAATATTGGTCAATATGATGGGTACTGTTCTGCGGATGATGAGGAAATATCCACAGATCCTGCAGATATAATTGCAGACCTAAAAGATAGGAACCCAAGAAAGAAGGCATTTGAAAAAAGCATTAGAAGATGAAGTAATCAAGTTTTATAATAATGCCGAAGACAATGTATTAGAGTCTGCCGTTTTTACTTACCAATTGGACTTTTAAAATTTATCCATTTTTTGAAAGAGACCATGCGTTGGGACAAAGCGGATTTCAGACTCATCCCGAGAAATGAAATGCTCAAGTCTTCTTTCATAGTATTTCTTGTTATTTCAGTTCTTATCGAAAACACAAACATGCTGTAAGCATAGATAAACAGCTATTTGCTATTTTCTGTAGGATAATTTGTTTCGCTACTGCCTAACATCTATATCATAATATAAAAAATGGTGCGGAATAAAACGACCATATTGGTGTGGGGTCAGAGGTTTGTGGAACAAATTTGACACAAAAATTGGACCTAATTTATTCACCAATAATGATAACAAAGGGGTTTGGGATTTGCTTACATGTCCGATAGTCACGGGTTTACACTATTGAAACAATGGTATAGTATTTTTTAGTCAATAATCAACTATGGCTAGAACTCTAAACCTTGTTGTAAAAAGACTATAGTATTAAATAATGCATTTAATTATTTGAATCACATAGATAGAAAAATTACACATGTCTCAAACTAATAAGAAAGTGTTGCAAGAGGTTTCGGGCAAGTTGGTCGATCCAGATAAAATAGATTACAGATATCTATTGGGCCATGAGAATAAATCCGTTTTACTTTCTCTAGCCAAAATTGCAGGGATGGATAATAACAAGATATCTGCTTATTCTAAGGAGAATTTGGTAAATCACCTATCGATTGAAATTCCAAAAGTAATAACCAATTTGGTCCATAAATTAAACTCAAAGGATCGTTTAGCGTGTGAGATAATTTCTTCTGCTGGAGGTTACATGCCACTCTGGGAGGTCAATCCCCGAGTAAGTATTGAAACTAGGAAACAGAAAAAAACAGTAGATTCACTAAATGAAAAACAATCTGGAAAAGATGGATGGAATAAAAAACAAAAAGACATCAATTTTGAATTCATATCTATGATGAATAAGGAGGAGGAGGAGGAGGAAGAACATGATTATTACGACGAATATGATGATTATAGTTGGATGCGTGATTCAGTTCTATATCAATACTATAGCCCAAGAAAAGAAAATTCCTTGTTACGCCTCTTTGGATTTTGTAAACTACTAGCTCCTTATGATCCAAAATCTGATATCCTGTACAAGAGACGAAAGTCAGAACCCTACTTTTTAATACCAAAAGAAGCAAGACCTTTTTTTAAAACAAGGTCTACTAAAGTGGAAATCGTTCCACAAAACTATGACCCGAATACAAAGGAACCCCATGCATTTCAAGCACCCCAGCTTTTGGATTTGATGCAATCTATACTAGATGATATATCTTTAAGACCTCCAAAACCTACTCCCAAACTAGGACTCCTACCAAAGAATACATTCCTACCAATTTTCGAAAAATATGTATCCAAATCTCAAGTTTATAAGAAAATTAAAGTTGCAGGTTACTACTTTGATTGGAAGGTTTTTAATGAAATGCTTATTGTTTTTGCCTATGATAAAAAGCTAATAAAAAAAACCATTACTGAAAAAAATACAGAAAGAGTAGAAGTCATTCCACATAATGTAAACAAAATAATGTCAAGCGATCGACTTCTTAACGAAACTTTTCTGCAATGGTGGGCACAAGGAAAAAACAATGCTGCGCCCTTTTTATTCAAATCTAAAATATTTGAATTTGATCCGGGTATGCGAAGACTAAGATCCGACGAGATTGCATCAAGACAAATACTTTATAAACAAATTAGAAACGAAATGAAGCCTGATATTTGGTATTATTCATCATCTTTGCTGGATAAGTGTGAGATTGAATCTGGTGCAAGACTTTTCAAAAGCGATTTTGGCTCAAACGTATATGGACCTCAAGGTTTGATAACAGATAACGAAATATTAAGAGAATTTATCTCTAATATGATAATATTTCCTTTATGCCTTTTGGGAATCATTGAAATCAACAATTCCAAGAGAGAACTAGTATCGCTTGGAAGATGGGGAAAGATTCCTATTTCTATAGATGTCAAGCCAGATTCATTAAGAAAATCAAAAACTACTAGCAGCAACAGAAGTCTGATTACGGTAACACCAAGCTTTGAAGTGATTTTGCAAACACAGTCGTCAGAAGGTCGTTCTCTTGCTTTTCATCTGAGAGAATTTTGTAATTTGCAAAAAAAATTGGATCCTAATGTGGATCCAGTACAAATCTTTAGTTTGACTAAAGAAAGTGTTGTTAGATCTTTTAGAACAGGAAATTATACCTGGCAAAAAATAGTTTCTCTACTTACCGATGCTGCTGCTTATCCTTCAGATATACCCGAGAACGTTAAACATGAACTAAGGGTGTGGGGAGAACGATATGGAGAAATCATGATAAAAAAGATAGAAGTATTGGATTGTAAAGACGAAATTATTGCAGAGGCTCTATTAAATGATCCTGTAATTAGAAAGTGGATCATAACCAGGGTGGGAAAAACAACTATAGAAATAAAATCAGGAAGCAGATCCCAGATTTTATCAAGATGCGACAAGTTAGGATACCTTATTAAAACATGATCCTTTCAAAAAAGACAGCAAAACTTTAGATCTTGTGTAATAGGACATACGCATTAATAATTTAAGAATTCATACTTAATTTTATAAAATCTATATTTCTATCCCTGAATTCATGAATAAAGATAAGCTTTCCTGATTTCTTAAGCAATGCCAATACCTTGAGATCTATTAACTTGCAGAAAAATATTTTGATTTTTGTACGCCATAAACAAAACAACTAAAAACTCAAAATTATATAATAAGTACAGGTGTCCTCAAAACCAATGATCATACAGGGAGATGGTACAATCCTACTTGAAGTTGAAAGCGAATCCTATCCAGAGTGTAGGGACTGGCTTTCAAGATTTGCTGAATTAGTAAAGTCTCCAGAGCACATTCATACGTATAAAATCACTCCTATTGCAATATGGAATGCTGCAGCATCGGGATTAAAAAGCAATAAGGTTTTACAAGTTCTAGAAAAGTTCAGCAAATATCCCCTTCCTCAAAATATAATAATAGATATACGTGATTGGTTTTCTAGGTATGGAAAAATAAAACTAGAAAAAGTTACAGATAAAAAGAGAAATGAGGTCCAGTCATCAAGCAAAAATATCAACAACAACGATTCCCAATCTCTTATTACCTTTAATAGCAAAAGTTATTCAAATATCAATCTGCTTGTTTTAAGCTCTTCTGATGATATACTGATAACTGAGATCTGTAACAACAAAAGTATTAACATATATGTATTATACAAGCTTGATTCCAACAATCTGTTAACTGACGCTGATTTTAGAGGACGAATAAAAAACGCCTT
The DNA here is from genome assembly GCA_041747305.1 of Candidatus Nitrosocosmicus sp. Lineage (GTDB taxonomy): Archaea > Thermoproteota > Nitrososphaeria > Nitrososphaerales > Nitrososphaeraceae > Nitrosocosmicus. Next base: position 7,435 of record JBGTFK010000073.1, on the reverse strand, counting down.
GATAAAAATAGGATACCCTGTTGAAGATCTAGTTGGCTATGTTACAGGAGATCCCCTTCCTATAGAAATTAGGGACAAAATTACCTCTTCGGGAGAAAAATTTCATCTTAGGCGTTACCAGCAAGATGCTTCAGAAGCATTCTATGTCTCAGGTTCTGAAAGAGGAGGGAGCGGGGTGATTGTACTACCATGCGGGGCAGGTAAAACTATTGTTGGCATTGATATAATATCCAAGATTTGTCAGGAAACACTTGTCATTGGTAGCAGTACGGTAGGTGTAAGGCAATGGATAAGAGAACTTGTAGAAAAGTCCTCGATAGATAAAAATATGATTGGTGAGTATACAGGAGATTTAAAGGAAATAAAGCCTATTACTGTAACCACATATCAATGTCTGACATATAGTACTACCAATAGTAATAGCATCAAGAGTAAAGATAGAAAAAAAGGAGAGAAAGCATATCTTGTTCAAAAGAGTAAGGATAGTAAAAATACAGATAGTAGAATACTTGAAAACGATGAATTAAACAACATAGTAGGTAACGATATTGCAAACCATGGATATGAGAACAATGATGATGATGATGATGAATTACATGAACAAAAGATTTATCCACACTTGGAAATATTTAGGGCAAAAAATTGGGGGCTAATAATTTACGATGAAGTTCATTTACTTCCTGCTCCTGTATTTAGGATTACTGCAGATATTCAAGCCAAACGACGATTGGGTCTAACAGCTACTCTAGTTAGAGAAGATAATATGGAAGATGATGTCTTTTCTCTGATTGGTCCAAAAAAATTTGATTCTCCTTGGAAAGAACTTGAAAGACAAGGTTGGATTGCAGAAGCTGCGTGTTATGAAATCAGAATCGGGATGGATTATGATTACAGGATGAAATATGCAACGTCTCCTTTAAGAATGAAATATCGTATAGCAGCTGATAATCCAAGAAAGATCGACGTTGTTAAACGTCTTGTCTCAGAACACGAAGGAGAAAATGACAGCATACTAATAATAGGAGACTATGTAGATCAGCTCACACAAATATCCTCCTTAATGAATGCACCCATAATTACTGGGAAAACTCCTAATTCTAAAAGAGAAAAACTCTATTCATTATTTAGAAATGGTGAAATTAAACTTTTGGTTGTGTCTAAAGTAGCAAACTATGCAATAGATCTTCCAGACGCAAATGTTGCTATACAGATTTCAGGCACTTTTGGTTCTAGACAGGAAGAAGCCCAACGTCTTGGAAGAATTCTAAGGCCTAAAAATACAAAGAAGCAAGCATATTTTTACACAATTGTTTCAAAAGACACTATAGATCAAGAGTACGCATCTAAAAGACAACTTTTCCTTACTGAAAGAGGATACAAATATACGATAATCGATAACAATCAATAGATCTCTTGTGTAATAAGACATACGCATTAAAAATTACCAATATACATATTATTTATTTTTATCATTAGATCTGATAAACAGGAAATGAATGCAAGAATGGAAAATTTAGATGTCGTAAGAATAACCAACCAATATGCTATATGATGGATTAGATAAAATATGACAGATCCGATTATTTCATTGCTAAAGTTTCCTTTCAATCTAAAAGATGATCAAATTGAGGCAGTTAACGCCTGGATGGACAACAACTATAGAGGTACAATTCTATATAGCACTGGTACTGGCAAGACAGAGATCTCTTTTGAATGCGCCAGAAGATTGGTAGAAACGTACAAGAAAAATGATGAATTAATGAGGACCGAAGCATCATCAAAGTCATCAGAAAGCATTCATCATTTGACAAACCAAAATGACATTTCTAGATCTTTCACCCAAGGCGAAAAGATCAATGGCTCTTACACTAAACATGATACCTCTTCTTATTCTCATTATTCTAATCTTGGTGACTCTGACTCAAGTAGCAGTAGCAATTATAGTATTTCTTTTTTCAATATCTTGTTTCTAGTTCCAAGAGTATCATTAATAAACCAGACAATCAATAGACTGATAAAATATAACATTCCAAAAGAAAAGATAGGTGGTTATTTTGGAGAAAGAAAGGAAATTTCTGAAATAATAGTAAGTACATTTCATAGCGTCATTCGTAATCCTATTTTGATAAAGCGATCAAATATGGTAATTATTGATGAGATCCATTTAATTAAAGACACTTCATCATCATTTAAGAAAATCTTTGATTATCTTGTAGAAGATCCTAACAAAGCCATTTTGGGACTCACAGCCACATTAAATGAAAAGGATTTTAGAAATAACTCTATTCTAGCAGTTCTACCTCCACTAAAGAAATATCCGATTAGAGAGGCAGTTGTAGATAAAAGGCTGGCCAAGCCGGTAGTAATACCAATTAGTGTTTCATTAACGGATAAAGAAGTAATAGAATATGATACTTGCAGTACTAAGATAAGAAACATATCAAACAAATTCAAAAGATACGATGCAAAATCTATGACATTATTATTAAAAAAGGGAGGCTTTGCAAGTGGGATGGCCAAAGCATGGTTTAGTAACGTAAGAAAGAGAAAATTATTGCTTAGTTATAATGAAAACAAATTATTGGCAGCACTAGACATTATAAAAAATAGATTTCCAACCGAAAAAATTATGGTTTTTAGCGAAACGCTCGAATCCATTGAGAGGTTAAGAGATTTATTAAGTCAGCATCATATAGATTCTAGAATTGTAGACGCAAAAGTAAAATCAAAAGCCAGATCAAATATTCTTGAGAGATGGGGAATTGATTTTAACGTATTATTGTCGATTCATACACTGGAATTAGGAGTTGATGTTCCCCAGGTAAGAATAGAAATAATCCTTGCAACTACGTCCGACATAAATCAAATAGTTCAAAGAATTGGTAGAGTATTACGACTTATTGAAGGAAAGACTATTGGGTTAATTTATATTATTTATGTTGATGATACCACCGACAATAAGGTACTTGGCGTTATAAATAAGGCAATAAATCCAAATACGAATTTAAAACCAGATCGATCTATGTCATATCAACATTTGGCCAAAGGATCATCTGTTCCTTCAAGTTCTAATCCAAAACAACATGATGGTATGAAAAGTTTGTACAATGTTAGAAAAAATAAAACAACTACAAGAGAAACCAAGATTCAACGTGCAATTAGAATAGTAGAGTCAAGTCTTGAAGACTCTTTGGTAGTGGAAGAGAACAATATTAATGGAGAAGATGACAATACAGCTAATACAACTGAAATCCAAAGTCTTTCAAACGATAGCCCAAAAAGTGTAAAGCCTCAAAATTTTACAGTTAAGAGTGATACAAATAAATCTAAACATTATACCGTAAATATAGAAAATAATACATGCACCTGTGCGGATTTTAGTTATAGAAAGAGTATATGTAAACATATCATTGCTGCTAAACTTTTATCAAGATTCTAATTGATAATACCCCTTATGTTTTACTCAAGTACTATCTGTGTCCGGGTAAACTTGAGCATTTGACTTGACTGAAATGTGAATCCTGTCTAAATCAAAGTTACTATTTTTAACAAAAATTCTGCTCTGTTGTTGAATTCTAATTTGTTAAGTAATGCCGAAAGACGATAAGGCATTCTAGTTATTATTACGACTATGGTGGAATGATAACGTAAGTTCTTCTAAATCCATTTTAATTCTATTTTTATCATACACCAGAAATATTTGAATATTGCTACCAGAAGGGGTCAGATATTTGTGAATTCCTGCAGTCTAAACTAGGAAATCTCCTCATAAATATTAATAATAACAATGCAGGAGATTGGAATTGTTTGTATGAAGGTAGTCATGGGCTCTTAATTCAACCAGATGAAACCTTTTTCTATCGAGATTCATTTTACCCATTGATTAGTTACTCATACACAGAAGAATGATTCCTTTGCGAAGGATTACTGAATTTTAGACCTTTAGAAGACTTTGCCATATCTTCATTGGTTAATACCTTTTTCTTCTTGTATACTTTATCCAAATTATCCACATCAGTTACTTCTGTATTTTCTTCTACCTTACTGTTTAGGTGTACTTCTGAATTTTGAGTAGAAGACAAGTCCAAATCCACTACGAATGTATAACCATCCTTATTTTGATTATCTTTTAATACTCTAATTTTTGTTTTCTTTTTCATTTTCATTTTTTCACCTTATTGAACAATTTTATTGAATTTCTTTGAATTTTATTAGTATCTTAGGCAATCGAATTGAAATATCTATACTTCCATTAAGGAATAATGAGCAATAACAATTACAACGGCCTGGCTAGAAAAATACTAAAACGAGAAATTCAAGGAAGGAAATTTAACAAAGTTGTTCTATTTTTTAATAAATCCCAATATATTTAAGAATTGCTGATCCTTTGACTTAAATTTTTTTCTAAAAACAATATCAATTTAATTAATAATAGATGGTTATTATCCTAATCCATTGACTAATGATCTCCTTGCATTTTGACTGACTTTCTATTGGTATCAAGTTTTTTATTTGGGACAAATTGGTGTAATGTAAACATGACGGGACTGTTTATCGAAATAGTTTAATGGTTAAATTACTTCTTTGATGGTTAAAGGGAATCAACTTATAGCCAATTATGATCATAATCATTATGAAATTTGGGAAGAATAGATTCGATTTAAGAAAAGAGTATATACGATCTATTAAAAAGAATTTTCCAATAACTTTGATTGCTTTTTCATTCTTAGCAATAACAGTATCTATCTCATCCTTTGGATCCTTTGATAATAATCCAACTAGATCTATGAATGTATTTGCACAAACACAAGAACCTGGAAATAATAATATAACAGATAATAATCCTTTGGCACTACCTACACTGATAAAACAGGGATCTCCTTATTATGGAAACGAGAATGCTCCTATAACGATTATTGATTTTAGTGATTTTCAATGTCCAATGTGTAAAAGACATGTTGATAATACCGAACAGCAAATTAACTCCACGTATGTTCAAAACGGCGATGTAGTATATGTTTTTAAACATCTTCCAAATAGGGGATTAGATTCGATGCAAGCTGCATTGGCCGCTCAATGTACTAACGATCAAGAAAAGTTTTGGGAATATTATAAAATATTATATGAAAATCAAGGTCAAATAGATTCAGGGTGGGTTAGCACTGAAAACCTCAAGTAATTTGCATCACAAATTAAAGGCATTGACTTGATTGAGTTTAATTCTTGCTATGATACCAAGAAGTACGAGGAGCTTGTACAATCAGACATATCTTTAGCCAACTCATTAGGATTTACCGAAACACCGTCATTTATTATAGTTAAAAATGATGGTTCAAATCCACAGAAAATCGAAGGTCCAAAACCATTTCCAGTATTTCAGTTGGAAATAGAAAAGGTCAACAACAGCGAGTAGCTAATAACACATATTTTTTAAATAAGGAATGACATGAAAAACAATAATTATTCTTCAGTTAAAGAATTGAGAACTACGCTCCTAATTGCGTTAAAGTTAGTTTACCTTTCAAATCCCGTTCTTTACACAGGAATATCTGTAATAGTTTTTTCATCATTTTGGATAATTTTTAATATTTTTGATCAACTTTTATTTTTCTCACCCATTCTTTATTTTTATATTCCCGATGATGCACAAATAGGATTTGTAATTACTAACATAAGTGCAGCTCTTTTAGGAATCGTGGTGTCTATGAATATATACGTAATAAGAACATCAAAGTTAGGAATAAACAAATCATCATTGTTTTCAAGCTCCTTATTGGGAATAGTGTCTAGCGCATGTGCAAGTTGTTCATCGATCGGATTTCTCATAATATCCACATTTGGAGGAGCGGGAATAATAGTTACAGGATTTTTAACAAACTATCAAATTCCATTGAGATTACTATCTATAGCAATAATGATTTGGGCGATTTATGTTGTACATAATAAAATTACAAAAAGCTGTATGCTAAATAACTCATAATCCTAAAAATAAAAGTAATACGAAATAGATTTCCAATTAACAATAGATCTCTTGTGTAATGTCCAAACAGCTTTTATGAAAAGATATGTGAATATATCGTAATTTCTAAATTATTTTAAAGGATAATACAAGAAGAAAAATCAAAAGATATTTGTATTGCAAATGAGGTTAAACATGTTGTTGACCGTTTGATTTTTATTTAAATGGAACCATGTATAGATATATTAAGGGAAATTAATTAAGACAATGTGTCGCAAGTGACACAGGTTAACTTTTCTCAAGAAATACAAAATTATACCTACCGATAATAAAATTCACAATACAATCACCCGATTGTTTACTATATACTACATAATATGTTAATCAATTTATAAAATATAAAAGATAAAAGATAAAAGATAAAAGATAAAAGGGGATCTGCATGTTCTTGCAGGGTTTTTATAATATGTCAAAAAATTTGGTTGATGTTTTATAAATTCATTTGACCGATATTTAACACGATGTCTCATAATTCTTATTTGTTTTCATTAAAATTCATAATTATCTTACAAAATTGAGTTTATTAGATCTGTTACGCCATGTCCAAACAGCTTTATTTTTGTATATTGTATGTAAAGATGTCTTTTTCTTTTGTTATCCTACTCCAAATTATCCAGATAACCAATGCTTTTAAAATCATCTACCTGTCTTTTAGTCAAACGGTTTGACATCTATATAAGGAAAGAGTCAAGTATACAAAACATGAAATAAAGCGTGTCTTTTATCTATCAGAAAAGATAGAGAGAGAACGAGCTGTTAGAGCAGGGGATTTGTTTACATGTCAGGTAGCCATTAGGTCTATTCTTCCGTCGACAGTAATTTACAATAGTGAAAGGATCTACTAACAACCACCATAATCTAATAAAATCCATAAAACAGTATATAAAAAAAGTTTGAATGAATAACAAATATTGATCTACTAGTGGTCACATCCGTAACCCGGTGCCATCTGATTTGACCTGTTGCTTCGCATAGTCAATATTTGAAGTACATACAATAATACGACTAGTAAATATCAGGGTTTATTAAGACAATTCTGCAATATTTTTCTGCTATGTTATTTTTTCAAATTACCCTACCTATCTTAAAATTTTGTTTTTCTTATTCTAATGATAATGGATTTGTATCTACTAAATGTAATTAGGAGTAGATTAATTGAATAAAACTAAACTGATTGAATCGGTAAGCTGATAAAGTTCCACACTCTAATGATATAGTCTTTTATAGAATTAAAGCAATATTATGTAATGACTGAGAATCCGCATGAAAAAGCACCTTTATCTGAATTAATGGTAGAAAAAAGGAGTGGAAATTCTGAAAAATTTGATGAGGAAAAGCTTGTGAGAGGAATTAGTAGAGCTGGTACGCCTTTCATGCTTGCCAAAGATATTTCAAAATCAATTACAAACAAGTTGG
>JBGTFK010000072.1:0-23092 GCA_041747305.1 Candidatus Nitrosocosmicus sp. | reverse complement strand
ATATAAAAATTGGTGATGCATATAATGGAATAGAAAAAAAATACGATCTAATATTTGTTGGGTGGATGGAGCCTGGAGTAGATTACAGGGATAAAATTGCTGTAAATACAGATGTAATAATTACAACGTTCGATAAGGGTGGACAATGTGGAATGAATGGAGAATGCGAAATGGATGAATACGGGTTTGAAAAAATAGCAAGCTGGATAACTCCATCCTGGATTGACGTTAACACGGAATTATTGAACAAATATTATTCAAAAATATCACACGGAACCATTGAATTTCTAAAACAGCTAAGGGGAGCGCACAATTTATGGTATGTTTATTCTAAACCAAAATACAAAGATATCATAAAAGAAACATTAATCAAATCTGGTAAAAAAGATTACAATAAGAATGTTTATGATCATGAAAAAATCTTGGATGAATGTGGGTTTAGTTATAACGAAATTCTCCCTTCAAACCAGGATATTTGCTTATGGAAAATAAATTTTGAGGAATAATGCCTCCAGAAATAAATGATTTGGGTATTGCATTAAATGCATTAAAAGAATTTAGAAAATACTCTATTTCATCGCATCATGAGAGATTCATTTTTCCTTTTCTTTGCGGTTCATATTTCACATACAGAAAGGTAGACGTAGAAAGAATAGCCTCGATAGCTAAAGCGGTATCTAAAGATCCAACTTACTTAGATGTTGGATGTGGTTATGGCGATTTCTTGGAAAAAATTATTCAATATTTACCCAATGCAGAAGGTATTGAAAAGAGCGCCGACATATTCTTCAAATTAGGAAGATGCAAGCCAGATTATATAAAAATTGGTGATGCATATAATGGAATAGAAAAAAAATACGATCTAATATTTGTTGGGTGGATGGAGCCTGGAGTAGATTACAGGGATAAAATTGCTGTAAATACAGATGTAATAATTACAACTTTGGATCAAGGGTTGAGCCTCGCAGTAGAGTTTGAGGGACACGGGTTTGAAAAAATAGCAAGCTGGATAACTCCATCCTGGGACGATATAAACACAGAAATAACTAACAAATATTATTCAAAAATATCACACAGAACCATTGAATTTCTAAAACAGCTAAGGGGAGCGCACAATATATGGTATGTTTATTCTAAACCAAAATACAAAGATATCATAAAAGAAACATTAAGAAAATGTCTTAAAGATGAAGGACAAAGAGAAATACACACTTATGACTTTGAGGATGTTTTAGATGACGCAGGATATGGATATTTAGAGAGCATTCAAACTAATAATGAAGAGTATCTATTGTGGAATATTGATTTTAGTTAGTAAAATGCAAAAAGACTAATATGATAAATAAATTAACAAGTTTTATTGAAAGTTACAACGTTAGGAGCTGCCAAAGAAGTTGGAAGATCCGCATTCTTGATTAATTCAAATAATACAAATATTCTACTAGATTACGGAGTCCTTTTGAAGAAGCAACCTCTTTTTCCTATTCAAGTGAATCCAAAGGATATTGATGCAGTTGTAATAACCCATGCACATCTGGATCATTCAGGATGTGCTCCATCCCTTTTTCTTCAAGAAGATTCAAATCTAGAGGCTTTAGCAACTATGCCTACTTTTGAACTCTCCGAGCTGCTAATTCAAGATATGATAAAAATATCAGGATTCTATCTTCCTTTTCAGTATCATGATTTAGTGAACATGTTAAATCATGCAAGACATCTAGATTACAAAAGTAGTCACACCATAAGGGACACAAGCATTACTTTTCATGAATCTGGACATGTTATCGGTGGTGCAACAGTTTTAGTTGAATCAGATGGGAAAAAACTGTTCTACACCGGCGATATGAATACACGAGGTTCCAAGGTTCTAAGACCTGCCGACCTTGATGTAGGCGAAATTGATATGTTAATAATTGAGAGTACTTATTCCCAAGCAGAGCAGGTTCCCAGGGAACAATCTGAAAGGGAATTAGTAAAATTTGCAAAGGAAGTAGTCGAGAGGAACGGTATATTTTTTATACCAGCATTTTCCGTGGAAAGAGCCCAAGAAATTGCTACCGTACTAAAAACATATAATTTTCCATACAAAATTGCGATGGATGGGATGGCATTAAAAACCAATGATATCATGCTCAGATATCCAAAGTATCTTAGAGACCCTCAGATGTTTAAGAGTTCGATTGAAGATGTTGAAAGAATAACGAGTTGGCAAAGAAGGAAAAGGGTAGTTAAAGAACCCGGAGTAATAATTTCTCCAGCTGGTATGCTAGTTGGCGGTACAGCAGTTTTTTATATAGAGGAAATTTGTAAGAGCCAATACAATGGAATTGCTCTGGTTTCCTATCAAGGAGAAGGAACGCCAGGAAGATCTTTACTCGATAAGAGACAAGTAACTTATAATGGAAGAACAATAAAATGTTTGGCAGAAGTAAATAGATTTGACTTTTCAGGACATAATAGTAGGTCAGAATTATTTGAGATTTTGGATAAGGTGAAAGGAAACCCTCAAGTATTGACGGTTCATGGCGATAACTTATCATGCACCAAATTTGCAGAAGAAATTGTTGAAAAGTACGGGTATAAGGCTCATGCTCCAGATACCGGTGAGATAACCACAGTTTAAATAAGAAAAGAATACAATATTACATATAACAGCAACCTCAGTAAAAATTTTCTAACAATTGAATAACAGATATACTCTCAATATTAATTCAACCATTAATAGTGGACAATCCTTTCTTTGGGAAAAAAGAGAGAAATCATGGTATGGAATATATGAAGAATCGATATTAAAAATAACCGAATATGAAAACAAGGGTGAAAAAACATATGAATACGATTCTTTTCCTAAAATAGAGAACTGGCAACAACATGTTTTTAGATTTGATGACAAATACGATCAGATTATAAATGAAATTTCTGGAAAGGACATAATAATAGACAATATAACGAAAAAATATCCGGGATTACGAATTATGAGACAAAGACCAATCCAATGTATTATATCATTCCTATGTTCTAGTAACAACAATATTCCAAGAATCCGACTGATACTGAGAAATCTCTCCAAGAAATTTGGAAAAAAAGTGGAATGGGATGGTAATGAATTTTATACATTTCCAAGTCTAAGAGCGCTACACACTACTTCTGTACCAGAACTCTTACTTTGTGGATTAGGATATAGAACAGAATTTGTAATAAAAACAGTAAGAGAAATAGTAAAACAAGAAACTGACATGGTAAAACTAGCAGAAATGGATTACGATAAAGCAAAACAAGAAATATTGAAGCTAAGTGGAGTTGGAGACAAAATTGCAGATTGTATATTATTATTTTCTTTAAACAAATTAGAAGCATTTCCAATTGACACTTGGATTATAAAATTTTTTCAAAAAAAATCGAATCAAATCTTAGACGAAGATATGAAAATAAAGGAAAAGATTGCTCCCAACCAATATAGAGTGTTATCGAAAAAAATTAGAGAACACTATGGAAGATATTCTGGATATGCCCAGCAATATCTTTACTATAGTATCAGAGAAGAAAACGGAAGAAAATGGTAGTAGGCTTCAATCTATCTAGTTATTTCTCTTTTTTTTATTATCGGCTGATTTCTTTGAAGATTTAGAATTTGATTTCCTAGAACTAGAGGGTGTATTTTTTGTTGTTTTGGTGGATGTCCTAGAACTAGAGGGTGTATTTTTTGTTGTTTTGGTTGTAACATTTTTCTCTATTTTTAGTATTCTTTTATCCATTTCCTTAAGTAAAGATTGAGTCTGTTTGATGGATACGGACTGCTTTTCAATAGAATTGAGACCTTTTTGTAATGGTTGAGTTACTTTTTGTATCTTTTGAATTTCTTTAAACAGTTTATCCACATTCTTATTAATGATCTCTAAGTTTTTAGCTATAGGAGTTAAATCGATGTCCCTATGATCAGAACTCTTTTTCATCGTCTCCTTTCTATTTGTACGATTCGATTTTCCTTCATCTTCTTCATCATCATCATCTTCATCATCATCTTCATCTTCTTCATCTTCTTCATCTTCTTCATCTTCTTCATCTTCTTCATCTTCTTCATCATCATCATCCTCCTCTAATTCTAATTCTTCTTCTTCTTCCTCTTTATCATCTTCCTCTAATTCTTTTTCTAATTCTTTTTCTGTTTCTTCTTTTTTATCTTCGTTATTATCTAAATTATCAGATTTTGAAGTGTCATCATCTAGAGATAGAACGCGATCATCAGCTGCTGCTATTATTTTCTCTTTTTTATTAATAACAATAGGAAAATATTGAACTTCTAAAGTCATATCTATACAGTGAAATAAAATACCAAATATTAAAACTGATCTCTATAAAATATTACAAAGTAATAAAAAAATACTAGCTAACTTAATGGTTTCAATTCCTCCGTAAAAGTATTGTAAATGGACAATGCTTCTTCTTCGCTTTTCGCTCCCACAATCGTGGCGGCTCCACTCGTAAGGAAGCTAATGAGTAGTTGATTTTGAAAAGACACTGTTATACCCAAATTGCCTTTTGATTTCAATATATATCCATTAGATTCGGCGATTTTCAAAATGTTTGATAAATCAACCTCGTTTGTAATTTGGGCTGGGGTAACAGTGTACGTTCTCTTGCCTCGATCTCTTCCGCATAATTCTTCTACCATAATAGACGGTATTTTGATATCTTCTTGTTCAACATGCAATCCGCAGGAGGGACATTCATCATGTCTATTCATTTGAATTTTATCAAAAACTAAATCATTTAGATCAACGTATAATAATTTATTGACTAATGATGGTTGCTGTCCAATTGCGATTTTTACTGCTTCAGATACCTGAATTCCAGAGACAAGATACAGAATTGACGGATGTACTCCCTCAGTGCTGCATGTTGGCATTTCATCCTCAGATAATTCAGGAAAGATGCATTTAAGACAAGCACTCTGATTTGGGAGGATAGTACAGACTGAACCAACCATTCCAAGAGCTCCAGCATAAATAAAAGGTATGCCTAGTCTTAAGCAAGCATCGTTTAGAGCATATCTAGCATCGATACTATCTAAAGCATCGATAACTATATCATATCCTTTTATTATTTTTTCAGCGGTAAATTTTGTAACAGAAATAGGAATAGCTTCTATTTTAACACTAGGATTCATTTTCTGTAAACGTTCTAAGGCAGCTTCAACTTTTACCTTTCCTATATCTGCGTCAGTGTACAAATGTTGTCTATGAAGATTAGAGATCTCTATTACATCTCTGTCAACTATTCGAATCTCTCCTATCCCCATTCCAACTAAAAGGGCTAAAACCGGATTTCCTATTCCTCCTGCACCGACAACACATATTTTTGTATCTTTGAGTTTTTCCATCCCGACATAACCAATTTCCTCGAGCATAATTTGCCTCGAATATCTTAGCATATCTTGATTGGTTATTTCAGCTCCACCGGCAACTGCAGGCAGAATATAAATAGAATCACCTTCTTTTAAAACTGAACCCATTCCTGCACTGTTAAAACGCATATTTTTTCCATTAATATAAATATTAATTAATGCTCTAGGCTTTCCATTAATGTCTATAACTCTACGTTTAAAATCATCACCCATAATACCTGATACAATGTTGAATGCTTCATCCAAAGTTGAAGCATCAATAGACATTTTTTTTTCTCCTGCACCTTTGTTTAAAACCGATGGAACAACAAATTCTATTGTGGTCAATTTATAATTAACACCGTAATTTTTCGATTTATATCCGTTTGTTCAACGTATCATTGCGGAAACTAGTCTGATATCAGGTTTTACTGAACTAGGAGTAGGAAGAAGATCAGTAATAGATTCAGTAGTTTTAAGTCCGTTACCAGTAACATAACATACTATATTTTCGTCTTTATCGATTTTATTTTCCTCTATTAGTTTCTTTAAAACACCTACTGCCACACCACCAGCAGGTTCGGTGAATATTCCTTCGGATTTTGCAAGCAATAAAATGGCATTTTTAATTTCAGAATCAGTAACTTTCTCTCCTATTCCATTATATTGTCTTAGACGTTTTAGTACATATAATCCGTCACCAGGATCCCCTATTGCCAAGCTTTTTGCAACAGTATTAGGTTTTTCTACAGGTATAATTTCATTAGATCTATTCTTATAAGCATCAACAATAGGTGCACACCCATTAGGTTGGGCAGCAATTATCCTTAAATTAGAAATATCAGAAATTAATCCTAGATTCATTATTTCTTCAAATCCTTTACAAATGGCATTCAACATAGCTCCACTTCCTACTGGAATTACTAGTACATCAGGGACGGTCCAATTCGATTGTTCCAATACTTCAAACGCTAGTGTTTTAGAGCCTTCAACGTAGTAAGGTCGCATATTTATATTTACAATTCCATAACCATTAGAATCTCCAATTACTGAAGCAATCCTATTAGCATCATCATAGGTACCATCTACTGCTACAAATTTACCTCCATATGACAAAGCTTGTGCAATTTTAACATCTTCTATGTCAGAGGGTGCGAAAATGTAGCAAGGTAAATTTGCCTTTGCTGCATGAGCGGCGGTAGCAGATGCGAGATTTCCAGTAGATGCACAACCCACAGCAGATAAATTCATTTCTTTGGCTTTTGATACTGCAACCCCTGCTGGCCTATCCTTAAAAGAGAAAGTTGGATTTACAGAATCGTTTTTAATGTATAAATTTTTAAATCCGCCAAGACTATTACCCAAATTATCTGCTTTTTGCAACGGAGTGATCGCACCATTTAAACTGACTATATTTTTCTTGTCTTCTATCGGAAGAATTTCAAAATATCGCCAATAAGTTAAATCTGAACGACTTTCAAATGTATGCTTAGTAATGGCAGTATCTATTTTATATTGGACATCTAATGGCCCAAAGCAATCCTCACAGATATATATAAATCTTGGGGAATACTCTTTATTGCATTCTCTACATTTTAGTGCACTTATAATTCCCATTATTTCTAATTACAGAAGAACAATATGATAGATAAATCTCTCTAAATAATATTTAGTATTACTTAACTATTAGGAACCAATCAGCCTAATTCATTATGAAAACATGAACGATTTCCTGTATGACAGGCAGGTTTCATAGAATTAACCAGATATAATAATGCATCAGAATCACAATCAACCAATATTTTTTCTACTGGTTGAATATTCCCCGATTCTTCGCCTTTCATCCACAATCTATTATGAGAAGTACTCCAAAAATGTGCATTCCCAGTTTCAACGGTTTTGGTTAAGGCGTACTTATTTGCATACCCAAGCATCAAAATATCTTTAGTTCTTATATCTTGAACCACTACAGGGATGACTCCATTTCGTTTTTCAAAATCGATTTTATCTATGGATTTTAACAACCTAAATTATTGGATCAAAAAGGTATAAGAATTTTCTATAATCCTAAAAATTACTCCTAAATCTTTGAGGCATTTTTATTAAATAGTATGAGATACTCATTACAATAAAGACATAATTGTTGCTAATGAATAATTGGAATAAACCTAGTGACGAGAAAACTCTGCATATAGGATTTGATGACACTGATTCAATAAATGGAAGATGTACTACCCACCTATCTTATTTAATATCAAATATGTTAATAAGAAAATTTCAGGTAGAATTTGTTGATTTTCCACTATTAATAAGACTAAATCCCAATGTTCCTCTTAAAACTAGAGGAAATGGTGCAGTCTGTTTAAGAATAAGAGGGAGAAATTATGAAAAAATCAAAGAAGAGATCACTTATGCCATAGAAAACTATTCCGAATTAGAAAACGGAGCCAATCCGGGTTTAGTTTTTTACGAAGGGAATGACATTGACAAAGACTTGAGATCGTTTAGTGAAAGAGCTATGGATACCATATTAAGTAAACAACTAGCCATAAAAATAGCTATTAAGAATAATATGCAATTCAGCATTTTTGGAAAAGGATATGGAATTGTAGGTGCGCTTGCAGCAACAGGTTGTCTTTTAGATTCGGATCATACATTTGAAACAATTGCATACAGAAGTAAAGAAAATATTGGAACTAACAGAAAAACAGATGACTTTAGAGTAAAAAAATTAAGCGAGCAATCTTATCCATATACCTACAATAATTTTGACATTAAAAATAATAGAATACTAATTACTCCTCGGGGACCTGACCCAGTATTTTGTGGTATTAGAGGAGAAGACCCATTTATAACCACATTATTTCTGAAAAACTTGCGTATCGAAGAAGAATTAGAAGGCTATGTGATATTCAGATCCAACCAAGGAACGAATCTACATCTAGTCAAAGAGAACAAGGTAACCAACATTAAACCATATACTTCAGGACGTATAACTTGTCAGGTTGTATCTACACCATCCGTAATTAATGGTGGACATGTAATATTCAAAATAAAGGATGGGTTTGGTAGTATCTTACCAGTTGCGGTTTACCAACCTACGGGTCTAACAAAGATTGCAAGCATGTTAGTAATTGGAGATAGGGTCGAGGTAGGGTATGGTGCACATTTAAAATCAAATAATCAATTTACCCTCAACTTAGAATACCTAATGATCAAAGAATTAGTACGAGTGTATAACAGTAGAAACCCCACTTGCGATAAGTGTTCTAAGAATATGAAATCAGAGGGAAAGAATAAAGGATATCAATGTTACATTTGTAAAACAAGAATTAGAAATGATGGAAAAATAAAGACGGAAAAAGATAGAAAACTAAAGGCTGGTCTATATATTCCGGAACCTATTGCTCATCGACATCTCACCAAACCATCATCTAGATATGGTATGGAAAAGCGATTTAATAGCGTGGAAATAAAGCATCTACTAATGAGTACAAAGTGGATAAAAGATAGCGGGGGGTTGATTTGAACTTACGGCTGGCTTTAAAGGCACAGAAACCGCTCTGCGGGTTATGAGCCCGCCGGGATAACCTAGCCCCTAAAAAGGTCTGGCTTCCCCACCCCGCTAAATAATATTGGTAATATAAGGAGTATATATACGGTATAGATGAATGAATTGAATTGAATTGAATTGAATTGGGACCAAGCAAAAGACAAAGAGATTCATTTCCGGTTTTTTATTTGCGAGACTATGTCTGGCTAATTTATTATAATCATATTAACAATAATTGATATTTGTGCATTATTCTAATTACAACATACGAATTTGAATAAAATAATACACAGTTAAAACGTTTAAAGTGTACTACAAACTAACTGTCGTGTTGCTATTCTGAAGTATCTATTTGATAAGGTGTCAACAATTAATTAGTTTATCATTGTAACTTTTCATCTTTCATGGCCAAACAATAATGCATTTGTTAAATGAGTATATGATCATCTTAAAGTCTATATTAGTTAAGGGCAATAGAAAAGACTAGGATATAGATAAAAAAAGAAACTTAAGTTTCTAATGCGGGAGATGGGATTTGAACCCACGGACCCCTAAGAGATGAGGTATCTCAATTATCCTGGTTTCTGAGCATCGTGTTTTAAACATCTCACGCCTTTGACCAGGCTTGGCAACTCCCGCATAAAATATTTTTAAAAAGCCCAACATATATTCTAATAAAAAATGAAAAGATCACTCCATATCAGCTCCACCGACAAGATTTACGAAAATATCATCTAATGTGATAGGAGATACAGAAAATGACAAATTATTACGAACCAAAATATCAGATATTTCTCTTAGATTATGCTCAAAAGTAAATAATCGTATAGAGTCAGAACTCATACTAATTGTTTTCCCAAAAGAATTAATGAAGTTTCTCAAATCATAAACAGAGTAATCCTTTGATATGTTGATGTCAATTCTTATTTGATAATTTAGAGTATTTCTTAAATCGTTCATGTTGCCTCTAGAAACGACTCTACCTTCATCAATAATGAATATAGAATCAGACAACATTTCGGCTTCATCCATATAATGAGTAGTTAAAATAATGGTTATTCCCTTATTTTTCCAATCTTTTATGATGGACCACACCTGTCGTCGTGATACTGGATCCAAACCTATTGTAGGTTCATCCAAAAATAGCAAAGGTGATTCAGTTGCCATGGCCATCCCAACTAAAATTTTCTGTTTCATTCCTCCCGATAAATTCAATGCAGGAATATCTTTTGCAGAAAAGAGATCAAGTCTTTGTAATATGTCAGATGTTTTCTTCGCTGAGGACTCTTTCTTTTCGCCTCGTATCCTCAACCAATTATAAATATGATCCCACGGAGTTAATGCGCGCAAGGGCCTTCCTTCCTGTGGAACTATAGAAATTTTTTGACGTATTTTTTCTGGAGACCTGAGTATATCGTCACCGAACACTAATATCTTTCCAGATGTGGGTAACAATTGAGTAGAACAAATACGTATAAAGGTAGTTTTTCCGGCCCCATTTCTTCCCAATAATGTAGATATCTTTCCTTTTTCGATTTGTAAAGAGACATCATTCAATGCCTTCTTATTGGAATTTTTATATATTTTACTTACATTAAAAGATTCTATTGCTACCATGGAGTATTGATCAAAATTTGTATGAAAAATAGTTTTTATAGTTCATTTTTTTTGAATTCCTTTGACAAATCTTTTAATAGATTTTTTTGGGTATCATTAATCTTATCAGGCAATTTTACTTCGATTTTTACGTATTGGCTCCCTCTTCCAAATTTTCCATATCTTGGCAAACCTTTTCCTTTAATTTTAAAAACAGCATTAGCTTTGGTACAGGCAGGAATTTTCAATTTTTCAGTTCCATCTATTGTTGGAACCCTTGTTTCCGTTCCTAATATCAAGTCAATGAATGAAACATCATAATTATACATCAAATCTCCATCATCAAGTACTTTAAAAAGTTGATGCGGGAGTACATGTACGCGTACCAATAGATCGCCATTCATTCCACCTTGAATACTTTCTCCTTTTCCAGAAATTCTTAGTGTTACTCCGTCTTCAACACCAGAAGGTATATCGATCTTTAGGTTATTTGTTTTTCTAACTTTACCATTACCATGACAAGTATTACAAGGTTTTTCTAGTATTTTACCTTCTCCGTGGCAGGTATTACAGGTATCTAATGAAATAAAGGTGGAAAATTGATTTTGGTTATAGACTCTGCGGGTTTGTCCTTGGCCGTTGCATGTCGGACAAATTTTTGGAGAAGTTCCTGGGGAAGCACCTGTCCCGGAACAAACCGAACAGTCGTCGATTGTTGGAATTTCTATCTCTTCCTTCTTACCTTTAACTATTTCCTCTAAAGTCATGTTTACGTCATACAGTAAATCTCTGCCTCTTCTTCTTCTGTTTGAGGTTCTGGAATTGAAGCTAAAGGGATCATTATTAAAACCACCGCGTCCACCGCCGCCCACTCTACCAAAAATCTGTTCAAAAATATCGCCTACATTACCAAAGCCAATATCTTTAAAAATTTCTGCGAAATTGTCTTCAGATCCCCTAAATACTTCCTCATTACCCACATGACCGTATGTATCATATCGTTTACGTTTCTCCTGATCGGATAGTACAGCATATGCTTCAGAAATTTCTTTAAATTTTTCTTCTGCTTCAGGCGATTTATTACGATCGGGGTGATACTTTAACGCAAGTTTTCTGTATACAGATTTTAACTCATCCTTAGTAACAGTTTTTTGAACTCCAAGTACATCATAATAATCTTTTTTACTCATAACAAATCACAAAAATAATTAGGTGTGGAATTATTCTCTTAATCAAGTATTATTTGATTTATTGGCGGCGGCGGCGTCTTCCGCAGCACCAGACTTAGGATCGTTTTTTTCAGGATTTTGATTAAAAGTATTGTCACTTGGAGGAGGAGTATCGGCTCCCACATCACTTGGGCTTGAAGCGTTAGCAGCATTTTGTTGAACCGCCTGATATGCAGCTGTACTTATTTCAGCTAATGCGTTCTTTAAATCGGTTATTTTTGTTTTTATGGCGTCCACATTATTGGCTGTTATCGATTCTTTTAATTCCTGGATTGATTTATTTACTTTATCCTTTTGCTCTGGAGTTACTTTATCTTTCAAGTCTTGATTAATCAATTTTTCTGCGGAATAGAGTAAATTGTCTGATTCATTTTTTAATTCTGCTTCTTCTCGTTTCTTTTTATCTACTTCAGCAAATGCATCTGAATCTTTCTTTAATTTTTCGATTTCTTCTTTAGATAATTTAGAGCTTGCCGATATAGTAATCTTTGATTCTTTGGATGTAGCAAGATCCTTGGCGGTCACGTTCAAAATTCCGTTAGTATCGATATCAAATGTAACCTCTATTTGTGGAACACTTCTAGGAGCAGGCGGTATACCCGACAAGTTAAACATGCCTAGTGAAACACAATCAGAAGCCATAGTTCTCTCACCCTGGACCACATGGATAGTTACGGCGGTCTGGTAATCTGCAGCGGTAGTGAATACCTTACTCTTTTTGGTAGGAATAGTAGTATTTCGTTCAATTAGAGTTTCTTTAAGTCCACCCATAACCTCAACACCAAGAGTCAAAGGAGTAACGTCAACCAACAAAATATCAGTAGATACTTCGCCTGAAATTATTGCGCCTTGAATTGCAGCTCCCAACGCAACTGCTTCCATTGGATCAACTCCACGTTCAGGTTCCTTGCTCATGACAGATTTTACAAATTCTCTTACTATTGGCATTCGAGTAGGGCCTCCAACCAAAACTATTTTTTCGATATCTGTAGCTGACACTTTTGCATCCTTGATAGCTTGTAGCATTGGATTTCTACATCGTTCTACTACTGGACGTAATAATTCCTCCAATTTTGCTCTATTCAAAGGAATAGCAAAGTTCTTTGGACCAGTAGATTGATCGTATGCCAAAAATGGTAGGTTTATTTCCGTGGTGACTATATTTGATAGTTCGATTTTTGCCTTTTCTGCAGCTTCTCTAATCCTCATCATCGCTGCTTTATCATTTTTGATGTCTATTCCAGATTGGTTTTTAAATTCATTTACAAGATAATCTATCAAAATATTATCCATATCTGTACCACCAAGTTGAGTATCACCTGAAGTACTCTTGACCTCAAATACACCACCTCCCATTTCCATAATGGTAACATCTAAGGTTCCTCCTCCAAAATCAAAGACCATAATTTTGAGATCATGGTGGACTTTATCTAATCCAAATGCTAGTGAAGCAGCGGTAGGTTCATTAATTATCCTTACTACTTCTAGTCCGGCAATTTCTCCAGCATCTTTTGTTGCTTGTCTCTGATTGTCATTAAAGTAAGCAGGAACAGTAATTACAGCTTTATCGACTGTATCGCCAAGAAATGCTTCAGCATCTTTCTTGATTTTTTGAAGAATAAAAGCAGATATCTGTTGCGGAGTATATTCTTTCCCCAATGCTTTAAATTTGTAATCAGTGCCCATTTTCCTTTTAGCGGCAATAACAGTTCCCTCAGGATTTGAAAGCATTTGACGTCTGGCAGGTTCCCCAACCATTAATTGACCATCCTGCGAAAATGCAACTACTGATGGAAAGGCTTTCCCTCCTATTGAGGCGCCTTCAGCAGCTTGTATTATAACTGGCTTTCCACCGATCAAAGAAGCAGCGGCAGAATTACTAGTTCCTAAATCAATTCCTATTATTTTTCCCATTTAAACTTCATCTCCTTTTGTATCCTCTTTATTATCATTATCGATATTATTAATTATCTTTTTGGAAACCTCTACTAAACTCGGACGAAGAACACGATCATTTAATAAATAACCCTTCCTAATTTCCTTAGTAATAATATTTTCCTCCGCATCATCTTCAACATAAGAAAATCCTATAATTTCATGAAAGTTAGGATCAAAGACACTATTCAAACCTTTTATTTCTAAAACATTTTCTTTTTCTAAAAAGAGATCAATATTTTTTAGTATATTAGTCAATCCTTCGAGAATTGAAAAATCTACTTTGTGGTGTTTTAATGTATCTAAAGCACGTATAAAATCTTCGCGTAAATTAACCACAGTTGACAACATATCGGCTTTCACTGAAAGTATCCTCAAGGCGTTTTGTTTTTCAATATTTTTCCTATAATTATCGAAATCTGCTAAACTATATTTTAATTTGTTAAATGTGTCGTCATACAATTTTCGATAATGTTCCAAATCGTCTCTTGTTTCCTTTAATTCGGCAGTCACATCTTCAATGGATAATTCAGTTTTTAATTTTTGATTAGATTTATCAGTGTTATCATCTAATAACAGATAATCATTATCTTGATCATTTTTTACTTGATCTTTATTTTTAGTTTTATCCATAATAACAAATTTGGTTAAATCTAATAATTACATATCGATTATTGCGAAACCCGGAAGCAAGGAAAATAGGATGAGATTATTGCATCCAGTCGATATCGCGATTTGTAATCAAGCAATCAAGCATAATTACTTTTTATAGAAGATCTGGCACCACAAGCTTCACATATCATAAAGCCTAACTTTTTAATTTTTTCTGTCCTAGTATCTGGGCTACCGCAAACAGGACAAATAACGTAGTCCTTTACGTATCGATCTATCAAACCTCCGAATGAGGATAGAGGTTTTCTGCCCAAAAAAATAACCCGTTCACCAGTAATATACCCTGCAGATGCCAATTCCTTATTTAAATATAGTAATAATTTTTCAGGATCACGTCTTAATGCCTTCGGAAAATCCATGAAATTTCTAAAAATTGTTCGTTGGCCAACCCATATTACTCTTGGAACAGGAACTTCAAGTCTGGCAACTTCTCTCTTTACCACATTTCCCAGTTTATTTTGTAACCTATCTAACAAGGACACATAACCAGATTCATCTTGGATTGACATGTTATAGATTACAACAGACCAATTAATGTACGTTGTGAATAATAGATCTCTTGCGTAGATAGCAGAAGTTAGCAGTCATGTAAACACCTTGATGCTTTATTTCTGTAAATTATTTATCTTTTATAACTTGATTAACATATTATGTAGTAATAGCATACAATCGGGTGATTGGATTGTGATTTTTATTATCGGTAGGAAAATTTTGTATTTCTTGAGAAAAGTTAACCTGTGTCACTTGCGACACATTCATTTAATTAATTTCCCTTAATATATCTATACATGGTTCCATTTAAATAAAAATCAAACGGTCAACAACATGTTCAACCTCATTTGCAAGACAAATATCGTTTGATTTTTCTTCTTGTATTATCCATTAATATAATTTAGACAAATTACGATATATTCGCACATATCTTTTCATAAAAGCTGTTTGGACATTACACAAGAGATCTAATAATTAATTTAAATAATTAACATGTAATAAGAATCAGAATACTGATCTAAACCCGGATGTATTATTTTGAATTATCCAATCCACAAATGGATGCAAAGTTTTATAAGGCAAATCAGCAGATTTTTCCACGTTATAACTTAACATAACCATCCGATTTAACAATAAATTATGTAATTTTTTATCTAATTGATCCCTTTTAAAAGGATCATAAATTTCAAAAAAACATTTTTGTCTGTAGTATGAAATATGATGGGCATAACAGTACATAAGCAAAGTAGGATCTCGGCTAATCCTTTTATTTATCTCCCTTTCTTCAAATGTAGGGCTATTTTGCATTTCAACATAAATTTGAAGGACCCTTCTTTGATAATTTTCTTTAATCAATTCAATATTAGACGGACCTATGTTTTTTGACAGAAAAATTTCACGCTTTAGTTGATCAATAGTTTTTCGCGTGATATCTTTAGCAGATAACACATCCAGATCATTTTTGACTCCAAAATCTTTTCCGAAGAGAAAAAAAATTCCTAAAATTTCATGTTGATCGACAAATGGAAAGTCCAAATCACCATCAAGAAATTTTGATAATTTTTCATAAATGTTACCGGGCAAAAAGAATCCCATATAGGAATCAGAAACTATAGTCAAGGCAATTGAAGAGGCATATGCATATAATAAATATTTTTTCGTGCTGTATTGGTTGGCTGGTTGGCTGGTTGTTTGGTTGTTTATATAAAGATTAGTCCCTAGGCTTTAGAATAGAATCCAGGTTTTCTTTCATAAATTTGACCATCGTTCATTGCCTTCTTTATGTGCAATTTAGCATCTGAATCACTAAATTTACCAGTTTTTACTAGTTCTCCAATAAACACATTCTCTTCAACGTCATTCTTTTCTTCTCCAGAAAGACTTGAAAATATCTCCATGAAAAGTTTTAGTTTTGATATTTCGCTGAAAGGTTTTCCATGCAATACACCCAGATCAACTTTACCAGTATTGACATCAACGCCTGCGGTTTCCAGCATTCTTTGAACTAGAAACAACGATCTTTCTGCATCCTCTATTTCGACTTTATCTTTTAACAGCAATCTTGCACGAGCAGTAGCAAGTCTCACTAGACCTTCTAATTGCCTGGGTGTAACGGTAATCATACTGTCTGAATCAACATTTCTCATTTTCATATAATAATCACGAATAATATTTATCGCCTCTCGAGTCAGCTCGGGTTCAACTATTTGCTTAGCAAATGCCAAGTATTTACTGAGGAGATCTATATTAATAGCGGCTTGTGATGATTTTCGGGCATCCTTATGGATTTCTAAAATATGGCTGGCGATTTTACTATCTTTTTCTTTTTCTGGAAGATCGCGTATCACATAAACAAGATCAAACCTTGTTAGTAGAGGAACTGGAAGATTTACATTTTCAGTGATATTTTTATAAGGATCATATTTGCCATACATGGGATTCGCAGCGGATAGTATAGAGGTTCTCGCATTTAATGTTGCCACTATACCACCTTTAGCAACTGAACAAGTTTGTTGTTCCATAACTTCGTGAAGTGCTGAGCGATCCTCAGCTTTTATTTTGTCGAATTCATCAATACAAACCAACCCTTGATCTCCAAGTACTACAGCACCTGCTTCAAGCATCATTATTCCGGATTTATCTCGCACTACAGCAGCTGTGAGTCCTGCTGCAGTGGAGCCCCTTCCAGAAGTATATAATCCCCTAGGGGCTATTTTTGCAGCAAATTTAAGCATTTCAGACTTTGCTGTTCCGGGATCACCAACCAATAGAACGTTGATATCACCCCTTCTTGTTGACCCATCATCTAATTTTTTGGTAATAGACCCCACAATTAGAAGCAAAATGGATTCTTTTATGACTTCGTGTCCATAGATATGTGAAGCAAAGGATGATACTAGCTTATCATAGATATCATGTTTTTTTGACAAGATTAGTATTTGTCGTTCATCTTCTGCACTGATTGAAATCCGCTCCATTGATCGAGTTTTCTTATCTCCAGCCCTACCTCCAAGATATTCTATATTATTACCTTCCATTCGTAATCTAAACAGAGAAGTCTTTTGAGTGGTGGAATTCCCCGAAACAAAATAAGCTTCTTGATCTATTCTAATAATTCCTGTCAACATAATCCTATCCCCTGGTCTGCATTGGTCAACCAAATCACCAAGGATTGTCACCTCTATATAGTGAGGGAGTTGTCCCGCAGGAAGATCCTCAGGCAACTCTTGTAATCTAACCAATTGAAAATCGATAAATAGACTACTTTCTACATCCATTTCCATTTCTTTTTCTGAGCAATTAAGGCATCTTTGTGGTTTTTTTAAAGATAATCCCTTTAATTGTGAAAAACTAATTTGATTGCAATTTAGACATCTATAGGCAATTCTTTTTCCTAATGGTTTAACTTCTGAGGAACGCACTACCATTCCGGAAACACCCAGTAACTTATTGATAACATCGGCATTTATGTCACGCAGTCCTTTTTGAACAGCGTAATTTCCTATTCTTACCCGAATATGCTCTCTTACCTCATTTGTATAATCTGGATGAATTTCCGATAGAACAGAAATAACGGCCTCATTAAAAGCCGAAAGCATTTCATCTGGATTATGAGTGATGTCCTTTGCAAGTAGCGGACTGAAACCATCAAAATCAATATAATCAATAGTAATAGAAGTTGAAGATGTCGCCATCATATTATTAATTTTATCAAAATACTTGTAATTACCATCACGATCCTTAAATGAACGTAAAAAAACCTCCAATTCATTTGATAGTGCAGATATGGTTTGTTGTTCTTGTTCCTGCATATTTGATGGATTCTGAGGATCAGCACTACTCAATCTTTAACACCAGTTTTTTAAAATTAGACGTCATATTGTGGAAATTCTCATAGAGAAGTTTTTCTTCTGATGATAGTTTTTCTTCGAGTTCTGGCACCAAAGGAGAAGAAGCAGAGAGTTTGACTATCTTTTGTAGTCTAGAGGCTATGAAGGGATTCAAAGATACTATTAATGATTCCCTATCTTTATCTTCGATCGTACGAAGATAATTATTTACGCGGGCATAAAAATCTGGTTCTATTGTAGATACCTCATGGCTAGGCGATATCCTTTCTCGATTTAATGCCCTTTTAATATAAGATAATTGATCATCGTCATGAATTTCTACTACACCTTGTTCATTCAAAATAATAGAAATCCATCTCGGAACCGAAGTCATATCGCCTTCTTTAGCGCTAATAAAAATAAGTGGTCTTATCGATATTTCCACATCCTTTAAATATATTACTCGTACATCCTTTAGAAGATATTCTAGAGTAGAAAAAGTATAGAGGATTGAAATATCGTCTATGCCTGAAATTAAGTTATTTGCAATATCAGCATCAACATCATCATTTGACGGCAGCAATGAATTCACAAATGTAATTATCATTCTTAGTTAATAAAATTTCAATGTCGGATTAACGGTATCCTATACAGAGTATTGAATAATTTTAAATTAGAAAAAGATAGACAGTACATCACGATGGAAAAACGGCAGCAGGAGCAGGAGCAAAAGCCAGAGGTTATTTCGGATATTATGTGGGTCGAAAAATACAGACCAAAACATCTAGCTCAAATAATTAATCAAAAAGAAATTGTAAAAGGCTTAGAAAATTTAATGAAAAAACCTAACGAATTACCACATTTATTGTTTACAGGATCTGCAGGGATAGGTAAAACAACCACAGCTTTATGCCTTGCAAAACAAATGCTAGGAGATAACTGGAAAAGAGATACTTTAGAGCTCAATGCTTCAGATGAAAGAGGAATAAAAATGGTTCGGGAAAGAGTAAAAGAATTTGCATCGATCATGAAGCTTTCTATAAATCAAGAAAAAAATGAGAAGCTGTTTAAGATCATTATTTTGGATGAAGCAGATGAAATGACTACAGAGGCTCAAACAGCTTTGAGAAGAATAATAGAGGATAGTGCCAGAACTACTAGGTTTATTTTTATTTGTAACTATCTTTCACATATAATTGAACCAATACAAAGTAGATGCGTAATTTTTCGATTTTCAAAGGTTTCTGAGGAAGAAGTAATTGAATATTTGAAAGATATTTGTAAAAAAGAGAGAGTAAAAGTCGAAGAGAAAGCACTTCGTAAAATATATGAACACACAAACGGTGATTTAAGACATTCAATCAATATATTGCAAGCCTCCTCGGTGAACGGGAATATAAGTGTCCAGCAGGTTCAAAATGCAATAGGCATATCTGGAAAAAGCATAATAGCTGAAATAATAAAATTAGCCATTAATTCCAAATTTAATGAGTCAAGAATAAAATTATTAGAATTACTATATGTTTATGGAGTTTCGGAAACAGATTTTCTAAAATATGCCAATGAAGAGATTTATAAGCTTGATCTGAAAGATCCATATGAAATTTCATCTATAATTGCAGAATATGATTATAGACTAGCAAATGGTGCACACCCTGAAATACAACTAGCAGCCTTTTTAGCACAATTAAGCAAGATAAACATGAAAAAAGACAAATCTAATTAGAAATCATCCTCAAACTCATCGCCACCATCCTCTTCTGTCACATCGTCGAAATCTTCTTCAAATTCTTCACGTTCTTCCGCGGTCTTATATGGGATATCTGCTTCTCCTAAATTTCCACAAACTGGACACTTAAATTCAATTGTTTGACCTTCAAGGTCTAATAGAAATTCTTTGGTGAAGACCTCATCACAGTTTGAACAAACAAGAGTAGTTTGTATATTTTCTTGAGTGAATTTATGCGACTGTACCCGAAAGATTGTGTTCACCATACTTATTTTACCTATAAAGATTCGGTCTTTATTATAACCTTATCTTTTTATAAATCTAAGGTTTTTAACAAAATAACTATTCTAAAAATATTAGCTCATGCCCAATAATTTATGCATTTGTGGAATCACTCTTACATCTTTATAAAAACTACAGACTTCATCATATATTTTCAATATTTGGTTGGTAGAGGGAGAGTCAAACTGATAGCTTGGCTGGAGTGTTATACCACTCAAATTACTAATATTAGGACGCTCAAAAACTCTAGAAAGCAAGTCTCTAACTTCATTTAATGTTGTGGAATTTGTAAATACAATTTTTATAAATGAAATTTTATCGTTCCTATTTAATGCTATATCTAAACATCTTAGTTCGTTTTGTAAAAGGTTTTCATAGGATTTGGATTCGATTACTTTTGAATCAGATGTTTTAAATTCAACTTTACAAATATCGAAATAAGGTAAAACCAATTCAAACCTTTTCCAATCAAAACACGATGATTCCAGATATGTTTTAATCTTTAATTCGTTTTTAACAAAATCTGCAAGTGCAATCAAAGATCCAGTTTGTAATAGAGGTTCTCCTCCGGTAAAATTGACTTTATAGAGGTTTGGTTGAAGATGTTGAAGGATAAGATATTTAGCTTCATCAATTGTATAACTTTTGCCGCTTTTAGGAGATAGAGAATATTTTGTATCACACCAATGACATTTGAGATGGCAGCCTGAAAAACGGATGAATAGAGTCTTTGTTCCTGCAAGAATACCCTCGCCTTCAATGCTTACAAACATTTCATTTAATTGAACATTGTTATGTCTATTTGTAATAGAAAGACTGTCATCCTGGCCCACATGGTCCATATAATTATCAGTACGGTTGTCATTATTGATTTTTGGATTAATGACTGACATAATTTGTTTTATCCTCCAAACCTGCTTTCAAAATTGCTTGTTTTCGATTCATGCAAGACTCACAAATCCCGCAATGTTTTGAAAGGTTAGTTTTTTTATTGGTAGATTCCAAATAACAGCTCCATGATTGAAAAATCTTGTCGCCTAATATTTCATAGCCTATCAAAAGCAATTCAGATTTACTTAAGTTATCCATGGCTGGAGACCAAATATGAAGCTTTTTTCTTATCCCCATTTTAATTCCATCAATTTCAGACATATAAAGTACTTTTTCAAGAGAACGTGTAAAAGAGGGACGACAATCAGGATATCGAGTATCTCCCGAATGAGCACCGTATATTATCAGAGGAATATTTAAAGAAGTTGCCCATACAGAAGCAAGAGTCAAAAAAACAGTATTTCTTAAGGGTACCACCATACTATAGTCAAAAGTTGATGGAATTTTAGATCTGGATCCGGTCAAAATATTTGTGTTCCCAAGCAAGGTTTTTAGAAACGATATGTTAATTATTTCGTGTTTTTTACTCTTCAATAATTTTGAAAAGCGCTTTGCAACGAGCAATTCATTGGATGCACGTTGTCCATAATCAAAAGAAATCAAATACAATTCTAATCCCATTTTTTTTAGATACGCAGCTGTGCTGATAGAATCCAAACCGCCACTAAATATGCAAACAGCTTCAGAAAAATTATCAATGGAACTAGATTTTTCTTTCAATTATGATCTCTACCCTCATTCACTAATGTAAACTTGACGATGATGCTGCGGGTGGGTTGTCATCAGTGTTTTTAAAATATCCCACTAGTCCTCCTATCCCGTACGAAACTGAAATCATGACTCTAGTAGAAAAAAGTATCATCTCATAATGATTTGTATAATTGTAATAAATTGTAACAATTAATAATGATGAAAGGAGCAACACACCAGTTGTCAATTGCTCGATACTGAATATTTTAGAATATTTCTTTAAGAATATGAAAGTTGAAATGTTACCAAGTGATAAACCAGTGAGCAACAGAAATGGATAATATTTTTGGAAAAATGGGATCAAAAGAAACGGGAGAGCCCAGGTTAAGCCATTTATCAATTTTATAAGAAATGGCCAAGATATACTTGTTGATACCCGGTCTCGAAATACTTTACGCATTGATAACATAGGTTTCAAAAAAAGTAATAACGAGACAGCAAAGCAGCCTATCCATATAATGTAGTAATAAAAATAGCTGAAATTATAAACAAATACTAGGTGTGATAAAATCGAAGATAATCCAAACCACACTGATATAAAAAAAATATGAATGAGAAGACCCTGGTCATTCAATTTAAAAAACTTCACAGAGTATATAATTTAATAAGGTAATCCAAAAAATATATAACCTGTCAGAAAAAACGTGAAGGCCTGTAAATTATGCAATAAAGTAAAATTTTATTCTATTAATTATTTATTTTCTGACACTTTGTGCAATGAGTGTTATATAATTTTGAAAGAAAAATCAGCCAAGGAAAGGAAAAATCATTCCATTTCCTAATGCTAATTACTCTTGAACATATCCGCACTTATTACAAAATTTAGAAGAATATCTGATCGTACCGCCACAATTAATACAGTATTTTGTTTCAATATCTCCAGATTGTTTAGTGTTTGAAGCGTTTTCATGCTGCTGAGTAGAGTAAAAATCTGCGATGGCGCCTGTGGGTTTAAAGGTCTCATCTATGTCCGGAAGGTACCTAGAAGGAGGAAACGACGTCCTGGTCTTTTCGGATTTATCTTCCAAGTATGAAAGTAGACGAGGAGTAGGTGTATCTGTTTTTGAATCTTTGATCTGTTCACCCAACCAAATCGCAAATTTTTTTAGCGTCATTTCAGGTGTGGAAAAGGTTAGGGAATGGGTGGACATGTAATCTTCAGTAGCCAATCGCCCATTAAAGATTTTCATAATATATACTAAAAAATTGTGTTTATTAATTATTGTGAATTGCCGCATTTATTACAAAATT
>JBGTFK010000071.1:0-10520 GCA_041747305.1 Candidatus Nitrosocosmicus sp. | reverse complement strand
TATAAAGCATTTAACTAATTATTAAAATGTATCTTTAGAATTTCTCTGCAATTAGATGTATACTTAGGTTTAAAAATAAGAGGTTTATTTTTAATAAACAAGGGGGCTATCGTCTAGCTTGGCAGGATACCATCCAATTTTTGGGTATAAGCCCGGGGCGCTGGCGGTCGAGGGTTCGAATCCCTCTGGCCCCACTTCAATATTGTCGCTTTACTAATCATCACCTTTTATGATGAATTGATGATTTTTTTAGAATCAATGGGTTTATAAACTGTAAATCTGTCAGGTTATGTCAACTCATTAATCTTATATTGTTATTTTATTACGTTCATAATCACACATTAATGATAGCGGATGGTAACTATTCAGTAGTTAAATAAAATACTATCACGAATTTGCTCATAACCCTGTTATAATGCGAATTTAGGAAAACAACATGCATGCATTATATGTAACCTCCATTCCTACATCAGAGCCAGATTTTGAAAAATAAATTTAAGTTAATATAACTAAAGGAAAAAAATATTACTAATAACCACGTTCATATAAAAAGTAAAGGTTATTGTTCTTCTGTATCCTCTTGTAATTCTTCACTAATTATCTGTCCTCGTATCTCTCCGTTAGGATTCTGTTGAGTATGTATATTAGCATAGGTATTTCCGTCGTTGAAAGCATCTACTAAATCAGAAATTTGCGTTCCTTCAAGAGGGCCAGAAAGATCATCTGAGTTAATTGTTCCACTTTCTGATACTTCATCCTGAGGCGAATCAAATTCAAATAAAGTATCTACTACTGATCCATTCTGACCTTCAATTCCAAAATGAATGTGTCCTGCTGTTGCTGCTTCTATATCAGTAGCAGTAATAGTATAATCAATACTATCTCCATCGTTGGATGGACTGAAATCTGCAATTCCTGTTGCTTGTGTGTTTACCGGCGGAACCTCTTGATCTCCGGAAAGAACTGTACTGTATTGTACATTGCTACTATCATTATTATCGTCATTACCATTGTTGTTGTTGTTGCCGTTGTTATTGGGATTGGTGTCATTAGCCTGTGCAAAAGATTGAGATATTGTAACCGAGGATCCTAGTCCAAATAATCCCAAGACCAACACTGCTATTATTGATGATACAAACAATGGTTTTGTATTTCTTATATTCATTAGTATAAATTGAATATAATAATATATAACTAAATATCTATGCATGAAGGATATGTTAGAATCCCTGTTTTTATAACTAAATTTATCTTAAAGGGCTTTTCTTAAATTATATTGTTATTAGTATATGCCTTTCATTATTGTAAATATGGCCCTTACTTTTACTATGGATGAGGTTAAATAATTTAAAAAAAAGAAACTGTGATGTCTTCTACTCTATCTATCGTTGTAGTAGATGACAAAAAAGACCTAGCAACCTTTTCAAGGCATTTTTGACAAAAGAAGGTTATAATGTCATTACTTTTATAGATCCAGTTTTGGCTTTAGAGTATTTTAAAGAAACCTCTGATAGACATTCTTTGATAATAAATGATTTGAGAATGCTTGGTTTAACAGGAATAGATCTTGCAAAGAGAATAAGGGAAATCGATAGCAAAATAAAAATTTTCTTGATGACTGCCTTTGATATCCGATTTAAAAGACCAGGAAGATTTTAAGATATCGAGAATTGATAGGTTAATTCAAAAACCAGTTCGTTTTTCTGACCTGCGAATAATAATAAGCTCTGCATGGAAAACATAGTTAGCTATAAAACATGACTTTAGTTAAAAGAGGATTATAATTTAGAGTTCATGGCTGCTGTTTATAATTTTATAGCTATTTCGTGATGATTTAATAATTTTTGCTTGAAATCTTGTGTTAGCCTGTTAAAGTC
This sequence comes from Candidatus Nitrosocosmicus sp., assembly GCA_041747305.1. Taxonomy (GTDB): domain Archaea; phylum Thermoproteota; class Nitrososphaeria; order Nitrososphaerales; family Nitrososphaeraceae; genus Nitrosocosmicus. Next base: position 8,643 of record JBGTFK010000071.1, on the reverse strand, counting down.
TTTTTGGTGGTACAAACAAATACCTTTAAGGTCAATATCAAAGTGACTGGGCAATGACAACTCATAGTCGATGAGATCTTGTATTCGTTTTTGAAAACAAATGCACCAAGATCACCCAAAATAGATACTCCTTTTTTTCCTACACTTTTAGCGCGTCTAACTATTCTCGTTTGGTCTCCCAATCCAACTTTATATCTTCATCACTAAAGTAATTTGTTAGAGAATCGACGATTATCAATGTTTTTTCTTTATCTTCAACCTTATCTATGTTAATTGCTCTTTGACCTTTGAGATAGAGTATGCCTCACTGAATCTTCATTTTCATAATAAAGTGCTATTTGAACTACCTCGTCCTTATCATCGATTTGATTTTGTATATAATGAGAATAAAATTCTCTTAAAGTTTCTAAATCAGGATATACAACTAAACAGTGTAGACCATAATTAGATTCGGATAAGGCTTTTGCTGCATATTCAACATGCATAAATATGATATTATCTTTAGTAGAAATTAATCAACACCACCGGTGATAATTTATTTATCAATATTTATTAAGATAATCATTCTAGTCCGTCGGTCTTTTTCCATTTACTTAATTGTGGTAAATGCAGGAACAGGATTAATCTATCCTCACGAGTATAATTGCCTCTTCATAGAATTTTACATGTCATTTTGAATAAGACTCACTTTATCAATCTACTTACCTAAAGTACTTTCTTATTCTTATCAGAACTATTTGTTACTTAGCGATAATGTTTTTATTGCATACAAATGCTACTGCTGATACTAGTACTCCTCCTACTTCTAATAGCACGACTACAGCCATTTGCTATGATTCCAAAGGGATAAAGGAATATGAGTCCTAAAGACCTTGCAAATGTTTCCTTACAGTTAAGTGATACTATGAGAATTTTGACTATTTTTAGTGTAATATTATTGCCCTTGACATTGATAATAGCAACAGCAGGTATCTATGGAATGAATGGGCTGGATTTATCACATATTAGTAATATCCTGTTGGTTTTGTCACTGTGATTCTAACCATGGGCGTTATTGTCATCCTATTACTGCTATTCTTTAAACAAAAACAATGGATTTTAGTTAAAGAAAATAATACCTGATGAATCGAAAGAGCAGAAAGGAGATGAATAATGATCCCATCGCTTATGGAGTTGTACTATAAAGAGGAAAAATAGTAGGGGTGGGATACTAAACCCAAGTTGGAGGAATTGTACCCTCTATCACCATGTGATAATTCATTGCGTAAAACCATCGAGGACAATGAATAGCAAACGATTATGGATGTATATCATATAAGGGTAGTCCATTTTGGCCGTTTGTTATCACTAATTTGCTAAATATCTTAATTCTATAATGAAACTTAATTTTGATGTATATGGACTTATTATAGTATGTTGACCAAAAATATTTGTTTTAACAATGGGTGAAATTATCGATAAAGTTAAGGAAAAAGCAAAGGATGTAAAGGATGCAGTTGTGGACACCACAAAAGATGTTGCAGACAAGGCAAAGGATACCGTAGACCAAACCGAAAATTCATCAGTAAATTCAACTGATAAACAATATGAAGAAGGAGTTTCTGGAACAAATAAGAATAGACAAAGCGATCCATTAACGCAGTATTCAGATAAAGAACCAATGACTCCAGCTAAATTAGATACAGGAGAACCAACGGCAGTAAAGAGAGATCCAAGTGATCAGAGAATTACTTCAGAAGGTCAAACGGGAACAAATACAGATACCGCAACTGAGCAATATCGCAAACGGGGAATGACCCAAGTAGATACTGAGACTTCTGCTGATAATCAAAATAGTTCTCAGACCTACTAATTCTTTAGATCTTTATTATTAAAATATAACTAAACCTTTTTAATTTCTCCTTAGGATTAGGAAATATTACTGAAAATAGTATCGTATGTTATTATAAGCAACATAAGGCTATCCGAAAGTCAGAAAGCGACACGGATACGCTACATTCAACACTATAGCGATAACAATAGAATAGAATGTAGAAATAAGAAAACTAGAACAATATATTATGGGTTCAAATATTTCAGACGGATAATGGATATAGAATTAGCATGTGTTTAAGAAGTTGGCTCTTGATGTTATATGTACAATACAGACGAGGTAACAACTAGAATACCTTATCGTCATAAACTGTAATGAATCTAAATCTTTGTCCTATATGGTTTAAATGTATGACCACTATGAAAGAGGAAATATTCTTATAACAAACATCAATGACTATGAGCAACAAGTCTGCGATGTAATCGACATTGAAAGGAACATTATAAAAGAAATTCAAAAGATAAAGAATCTAAAGAAACCATGCACAATCCTAGCATTTATTATCTTCCTATTAGAACAATACAAAGCGATTTCTTATTTACATCGTGTCTTTCGAGATAAGCAAAGTTTAAACAATACTCTGCGTTTTCATTACATCATTCTGATATAATAATGGTCAGTGAAGCACTTCAACGCTCCGTTTTATCTTATATGCACCACCAAATCATTATTCTAGACGAAGATATAGATTCAGCAACAGCAGTTAAGCAAATGCATGATGCTAAAGCTGAGACAATTATTGTAAAGAATAAAAATGATGAATATATCGGAATTATAACAGATAGCGATATTTTAGATAAAATTGTGATGCGAGGCGAGGATTCAGATAAAGTGTCTATCAAGACAATAATGTCTTCTCCTATCATAACTATATCTGCAAAGGCAAATGTAAGACAAGCTCTAGAACTTATGAGACTCAATGCAATAAAGAGAGTTCCGGTAACCGATAATGTACATATTTTGGGTATTGTGACTCAAGAGGGGTTGGCTAATGCCATTAGGACTTCTGTTTTGGAACAAACATTTAGGCCATATCGAACTGTAATTAGAGAACATTACAAGCCTATAATGAGTAATCTAGGTTTCATACTGCAGTTTGCAGGTTTTTTGCTCATCGTCCCTGCCATATTAGCAGCTCTGATGGGAGAGGCTGCTTCAGCAGTAGGAATTTTTCTTTGTGTTACCTCGATGTCAGTAACAGGTTTTGTATTGAATTCTTACGGTGAAAGAATGCCTATGAATCTTCGACAGGCCTCACTTCTTATGGTTTCAAGTTTTGTGCTTCTGAGTCTTTTTGGGAGCATTCCATATATCTATGTAAATCCGTTTCCACCAGAGCAAGGACCAGTGACCCTTTTTATAAATAGTTTTTTTGAAAGTGCATCTGGATTTACAACAACTGGTCTTTCATTCATATCATTTCCTGAAGAGTTACCCAAAAGCTTTGACCTCTATCGTTCATACACCCAATATATTGGAGGTCTAAGTTTCGTATACTTGATAGTTGCTTTTTTCTATCCTGAAAGAAAGTTGATGCACATCAGAGGAATGATAGGTGGTGGAAACCTCAAGGTAAGACAACTGATACTAACAATTGGTGTTATATTTAGTTTTTATGCAATTATTCTTATCTTTTTCTTATATTTAAGCGGACAAGTAGATATACTATTTTCTCTTACCTTGATTTTTAGTACTGTTACCGGTGGAGGATTTGTTCCCACTTCTACAGCTTTAGATTCACAAAACAACCTAGAACTGACTACGCTTATGATAGGTATGATTATTTCTGCGCTTCCTTTCGTGTTTCATTATGCGATATTTAGTAAGAAAATGCATACAACAAGTGTTCGCCCAGAATTATTTTTATATACTGGAATAATTGTTATATGTGTAATTATTTTTTATTTTGTACTAAGTAATACTTTGGAAGTACAATCAGAGTTAATGACGTCTGTATTTCATGTTATAAGCGCTGCGACTAATTCTGGTTTTCAATTCCTTGATATCGCCCAAATATCAATAGAAGCAAAAATGGTATTAATAGTAGCAATGTTAATTGGAGGAACTGCATTCTCCACTGCAGGCGGTATTAAGGTAGGTCGATTACTCCAAATTGTTCAAAAAGTTACTGGTAAAAAATTCACCTCAGAGAATAGTGGTGGATCGATATCTGCAGTAGCATCACCATATAACAAAAGATACCTCACTATCGAGTCAAAGCCAACAAAAATTAAAGAAGAAGAAAAAATATTTAATGAAGCAATATATGTCATAGTTTTATTTATCGCAGTGTCACTTATTACTGGAATAATTATATCTCATATAGATAAAGAAAATTTCTTGGATTCACTTTTTGATTCTGTTTCTGCATTGACAACAACAGGATTATCTACCGGTATAACTTCCGTGGAGATGGATCCCATATCAAAGATAGTTCTCATCATTAATATGATAGTGGGTAGATTTGAAATAATTACAATAATCTATCTATTTGTAAAAATATCCAAGAAAAGACAACAATCACAACCACACTAAATAAAATCCTAATACAAAATTATAATGTAATTTATTTTGATGAAAGGAACCAAAACAAATTATATGCTGAATGACCACTACTTTGATATCCGTCTATTAAAACATTCAGTCGATTATCTTTTTGTATCTACGACTCAAATCGATATATAATCTATTTTTAAAGTCTATATTGCATATTGATGGATTTGATAAAACAGACGAACCTTTTAATGAATTATAAGTACGGGACAGTCTGCCAATTCTGAAACCTTTCGAGTAACACTTCCCAATGCTTTTATTTTTGAAAATCCTTTTAGTCTGTTACTGCTGCCCATAACAATCATGTCAACTTTCTTAGCATGAGCGTACTCCAAGATTTTTTCTGCAATATCCCCAGTTAAGCATTTGCTGTCAGATTGGTGGTTTTGTTCTCTTAACTTCTTAATCTTTTCTTGTGCTCGTTTATGCCATGTATTTTCCATTGACGATCTTAAATTCATTAATTTTGCTTTTTCAATAAGTTCTCTATTGTTTCCAAATATCATGGTGTCCGGATCTTCGATATGCTCAATAACATGCAGTAATGTGATACAAGCACCACATGGTCCAGCTATTTCACATGCTATTTCAAGCGCCTTATCCGAAACCTCTGTGCCATCATCCGTTACTATGATATTTTCTATCATTATTGCTCTCTAGACCTCCGGTATACATCTAATAAATGAATGAATATGTTATTATGATGCGTAACTGATTTCGTCCCGAAGTCAATTTGAGCAATCAATTGTTTATTTCCTTTAATTTAGGTGCTATATTAATAACCATTGTTTGATTTGATAATATTTATAATATTTGTGTTATGAAAGCATTGTTCTTAGTGTTGTTATCTACAACCTTTTACTTTTATTTCTTCATATAAATCAAAAGGCTGGAGTTTATCCGATTTAATATATCCATACTGACCAAAGTAAATTTTTAGATTCTTCAAATATACCCATATTCAAGGACCATAATAGCTAGTAATACAATTAATTATTTGCTCCTTACCTTGGATGTATAGATTATTGTTCTACATAATTTAGAAATTGAAATAATTTATTGTGTAGATGCCCATATATCTAAAATTAACAATAAAGAATTAAAATAGTTCTCGCTCTAATGCATTAACAAAAGAAATCCGTAAAGAACTACAGTTCCTAATGCCAAAGTTATGAGCATGAAGGGAAAACCTATGCGTATCCACCTTGTAAATGATATGTGATGTCCAAACTTTTCACTTAGTCCTGCAGCCACTACACCTGCACTAGAGCCAATTAAAGTGCCGTTACCACCCAAGTCAGCCCCTAATGCCAAAGCCCACCATAAAGGACTAAATTCAAAACCACTTTCAGGACCAAATGAAGCTGCGATGTTGGGATCAACATTTAGAGTATGAATTAGAGGAATCATGGTAGTTGTAAAGGGAATGTTATCTACAAATGCACTTGCTACACCAGCCAACCAAATAACCATTCCAAAGGTAAGCCAAGGATCTCCACCTGTTACATCAAGTGCTAGATTTGCGAGTATTGTTATTAGCCCAGCATGTTCAGCGACTCCTACAATAACAAATAAACCTACAAAAAATAACAGAGTCGCCCAGTCGACTTCATGGAGAATTTTTTCTAAAGAGACTCTGCTTATGATTAATAATACTGCAGCACCTCCAATTGCAATGATGGATACTTCTAAATGAGTAATTGTCTGCAAAGAAAATAGTATGACTACGCCTACTAATACAATTAAGGATTTTATCAGCAATCCTTTATGATGTATTAATATTGCATTTTCATCTCTATGCATTAACTGTTGGATATCTTCTTGCTGTTCTAATTTTTGTATGCCTTTTAGCTCTTTATTAAAGAAGATCCTGATTAGGAGTAATGAAAATCCAAAAACAATGGCAACTGTTGGTCCCATATATACCAAAAAGGAGTTAAAATCAATTCCCGCAGCTGAACCTATCAAAATGTTCGGGGGATCTCCGACCAATGTGGCAGCCCCTCCAATATTAGATACCAGAACTTGAGCCAATATGAATGGTATAGGATTTATTCCCAACGTCCTTGTAATAGAAATCGTAACTGGAACCATGAGTAAAATAGTAGTAACATTATCGACAAACATTGATGCAACGGAAGTAAAGGTACATAATAGTAACATCAATATCCAAACGTTACCCTTGCTAATTTTGCCTAGTTTTATTCCGACCTGATGAAAAACACCTGTTTCTCCCAGTATGGCCACCATAATCATCATCCCAAGTAACAAGCCGATAGTATTGAAATCAACGGATTCGATAACAAAATCAAGGCTATCTTCAGCATGAATAGAACCCAACGTAATGGCTAGGATAATTGATAGAACTGCTCCAAACATGGCAATGACCGTTCGATGGATGATATCTAGTCCAAGCAAAACATAGATAGCAACCATGATTAGTGTGATGCCAGCTAAAATAGGAGTAACACTCTTTTCATATACTAAAGGTGGAATGGTAAAAAGTATAACAATGTAAATTGCAATTAATAATATACCAATTGAATACTTTTTATGCATCTAGCAATCTATTTGAAGAGGACATAACCTATTTTTAAATATTGAGGTAGATACTTTGGGGGTTATCTTCATTAGTATTATCTTATATATTTTACATGGGAACTTACAAATAAAATTGTTTAAATCATCACGACGACGACGACGACGTATAATAGTTAAGATAAAATGAAATTCGTCCAAAGTGATATATTCATCTACAATAAAAGAGAATTAGTGGGAGAAGGGACTGATGATGAAAATAAAGGTAGTAGCTATGATAAAATAAGACATTTAGTAGAAGTAGACGATGATATTTTGGCTGTTTTTTCAATGAAATCATTTGATATCAAGGAATTGTATATAGCCAAGAATGTCAACTTAGATAAAAGCTATATCGATTCTTTAGTTCATGTTTTAGGTTCAAATCAAGTAAAATTTACAGAAAAACCACAAATTTATGGGATGGGACAAGAGAAAGAAGCAGAAAAAGAAGCCAATAACCTGTTAGGCAAGATAAAATGGGTAGTTATCGAATATGAAAGAATACGAATATTAAAAATATTTGAAGAGGATAAAATAATATATGTTTTAATAAACAGTAACACCCAATTAGAGCATACGGTAGATAACATATTGGGATACTATTATGATTTAGATGAGACCCCTAAAAGTCTATTTTGAATCAAATATGTAATTATAAGAAAAACTTGTTTAGCCGTTTAGATAATTGCATTGTTATATTATTATATTAAATCAATATCAGAATAGAGTAGATTATGGCCGCTGAATCAGTTTTTGTTCATATTATAATATCCATCTCTATTCTTTTATTTAGTGCCAAAATATTTGCAGAGATATTTCAGCGAATAAAGCAACCAGTTGTCTTGGGCGAGCTATTGGCTGGTATTATTGTGGGCCCATATGCTTTGGGTGGATTACCCTTATTTGATGGTCAACCTTTGGTTGTACTTGATGAAACAATCAAGCATCTAGGAGAATTATCAGCCATTGTTATCCTCTTTATTGCAGGTCTAGAAATTACGCCAAGAGAATTTCTCAGGGGAGGTGCGGCATCATTTACCATTGGTGCATTAGGAGTAATAGTACCCTTTACAGTAGGTTTTATGGTTCTTTCGTTGTACGGGTTGGATTCATTTGAAGTACTACTAATAGCTACAGCATTGACCGCCACAAGCATAGCAATCTCTATTCAGGTATTAACAGAATTAGGAAGAATGCAATCCAAGGAAGCCCGACTCATTTTAGGAGCCGCTATAGTTGACGATATTCTTGCCATAGCAATATTATCTGTCGTTGTTACAATGGTTCAATCTGGAGATACCACACCTGAAATAATGGACGTAGCTTTTCTAATATTAAAAATCCTAGGGTTATTTGCGGTATTATTAATTGGCGCCATTTTTCTTATTCCAAGAATACTTCATAGAGAAAAATTATGGAGGTCAAGAGGTAGCATTGAAGGAATTACAACAGCAATTTTCTTTGGTATTGCAGGTGTTGCGGCCTATGTAGGTCTATCTCCTATTGTGGGCGCATTTGCTGCGGGAATGGCTGTTGCCAGTACCAAATTAATAAAACAGGTTGAAGAGTATGCTCAAAAGTTACAGTTTATCTTTGCACCTTTATTTTTTGCAATAATAGGCGCCCAGGTGGATTTG
>JBGTFK010000070.1:0-23382 GCA_041747305.1 Candidatus Nitrosocosmicus sp. | reverse complement strand
GAAATCATGAAGATATCCTCATGAGTCACGCCTTGACATAGGGTTATTTTTTTAGATAAATTTCTTTATATGGATGGAAAAGACACAGGTCAGAAAAGGGGGCTTAATTTTAATATTGGTGAACCTAAAAAAAATTTTGAGTTTGTTTAACTAAAAGGAAAAACCAATTGGTCTAAGTTTTTTTTAGTCTTGATTTTTCTTATTTCGTTGTTAATGATTTGTGGACTTTGTGGTAGTAGTGGAAGTAGTAGATGCGTTTATGTTTGAATTGGCTGCTGCATCTTTAACATTTGCTGCTAATTGTCTTGAATTTTGTTCAAACACTCTTGCAGTGTTTACTCCCGTGTTGGATATGTGTCTTGAAATATCTTTTGTTTGTTGTAGTGCTGGTTTCCATGCATCAAGAGTTGAGAAAATGACGTTGTTTGACATTCTCATAGCTGATACTGTGTTGTCTGCAACATTACTTACAAATGTTGTATATGCTTTAACTGCTGCATCAGGAGAATAGAAGTTGGTAACTAATCCGTTGTATATCTCATTGTATGGCCTCCATGCTGATTGGAGAGAATTGACCACTTCTTTTTGAGAATCAATATATTCTTCTGAAATCTCTTTTGCAGTTTGTAGTGATTCTTCTTGATAGCTATTTACAGTGTCATTAATTCTTGGAATTTGTTTTCTTGATTCATCTATTGATTTTTTGATATTATCTTTAGTTTCATCAAATGATTGGTTAACTGTATCTTGGAAATCATTGTAATTATTGTTATTTTGTTGATTGGTATTATTTGAATAATTTTCTTTAGTTTCTATTTTCTTTGACATACTATCTATTAGATATCATACTATATAAGGACAGGTATCAAACGGTTTTTAATACCAAATATTGACAAAATAGAATCAAAAAACTGCGTGATGGTTATAACATATTGATATATAGCTGGAGATTTATGCCTTATCAACGATGGATCATTATTAAAATTATATTGACTATTTACCATCATTTTTATATTTTCATATCATTACAAATAAGATCTCGTTCGGTCGAAATCGTTTGGATATCCAAATGAGCCTATTTAAGACAAGATTTGAAACTATAATCAATTTTCGCCGAACAGATTAAAATACAATATGGTATTGCAATGTACTTGCAGCAAAAAATAATATAGACTTGACACTCGGTCGGATATACCAAGTATTTTTCTTATTTGTAAACTTATACTACATTAGAAAAGCGGCTCATATCCTCTTACATAGATTGTATAGTGGTCAATACCCTTTACTTCCTCAGGCATTGTATATAGTTCAAATCCTGAGAACATATCTATTGAGAATGGAGAATTATCAGCTGGGGGAAGTGATTCAACTAACGGTCTTCCTTGAGCAATTCCAAGAAAAGAATCATCTTTGTCAAAAAGGACTGCATATATGGATATAGAAGATTGCTCATTTGTAGAATTATTTGTGACTGTTCCTGTTATTTGATTTGATTCTGCACGGAATCTAAGATCGGTTATTGTAAGATTTTCACTTTTACCTATAGTAGCTTCAGGAGTAGTAGTAGTCATCGTGGTTTGATTTGTAGTTGTATCAAGATTTGTGGCAGTGTCAAATGGTTGTCCATAAGCAAAAGGTACTGCTAGTATGAAAACAAGAATAGTGAATACACCGGAAAGGATTTCTTTCATTGTCCTCTCTAATTAGAGGATATTAATTAAATTTTCTTTGTAACCGAATTACGATTATCAAATATCTGAGTAAATCTAACTGCGCTTTAATAGATCAACCGGAAGATAAGTCCGATGGTAACAAATAAAAAATAATTATTCTCATGGTCAGACTCTTCTATTTAGCGGGTTCGGTGGAAATCGTTTGGATATCCACAGAGGTCGGTATCAAAAACAAATGGTTGATGTTAAAATAACTGTCATTTAAAATAGTTCAGACAATCTTATTTACCGAAAATCAAATGTATATGATAGTACTGTAAAAATTAATATATTTCGATTAGAGTAAGTGTATATGACTTCTACTTTAAATCAAATTCCTGCTTGGACCTTTAAAGCAGACTATGTTGAAACCTGTAATTGTGATTATGGATGTCCGTGTAATTTCAATGGATTTCCATCCAACGGTTTCTGCAGAGCATTAGTATTGTTTCACATTCGCTCAGGAAACTATGGCGATACAAGTCTTGACGGAATTGATGTAATTTGTGCTTTCTCTTGGCCCAAAGCAATTCATGAAGGAAATGGCACTGCCCAATTATTCATATCAAAAAATACAAGTAATGAACAAAGAAACTCCATCATATCTATTTTTTCAGGTCAAGCTAAAGGTGAAGGTCCATTTACCTTATTTGCAGGAACAATAAAGTTTTTTCTAGAACCACAGTTTGTAGACATCCAAGTAAATATAGACGGCAAAAAAAGTGGCTTTACCGTTCCGGGCATCATAGATGTGCAGTCAGAAAGCTTTGTTAACCCGGTTACAGGCGAAGAACAAGATACAAAGATACAATTACCCAAAGGTTTTATCTGGAAACTAGCAGAAGCGGCAAAAACCAAAGTAATGAGAATTACAACTCCCCACCTCAATTATGACCATTCGGGTAAGAATGCGCTTTACTCTGTAATAGAATACAAGGGACCTTAAAGTTAACCCTATTTTACCATAAAAATCCACTAGCCGTTTAAGAGCGTTATTTCATTGGATAAATCTCAAAAGATAATACTCTTATCCTTGCTTTCTATCTCAGTCATTACATGGCTTTTTTCCATAGAACAGCCAGACATGATGGAGGCCATGATGACACTAAATCCAATAGCAGTTACTATATTTACAATAAGTTGGACCGTCGGGATGGCAGCCATGATGTTTCCAGCAATGATTCCAATGGTGTTATTATACAATCGCATTATCTCTAGCGATCAAAATAATAATAATAACAAAAAGGATAATTTATCTCTAGTAAGTAAATTCAATCAGCATACAGATAATTTAGAAGAAAGAGATAATAGACAACATTCCAGATCATTCGCACTTCTTTCTAAAAGAGCTATTAAAACATTAGGATTTGTAGGAACATACCTTTTGGTCTGGGCATTAACAGGTGTTATGCTGCTAGTGTTTTGGTCTATAATTATGAATAATCTGTTTATAGGATATAGCGTAAAAGATTTTGCGATTGTGTCTGGAATTTTGCTCATTGTGTCTGGAATTTACCAATTTAGCCCATTGAAGGAAAGATGTTTGGGTTATTGCGAATCTCCCTTATCATTTTTTATAAAAAGATGGAAAGGAAACCAAATGAAAGACGGGTTAAAGATGGGTCTGTATCACGGTATGTACTGTCTTGGATGTTGTTGGCCTTATTTTTTACTCATGATTGCTTTAGGATGGATGAACATATTATGGATGGGAATGTTTGCAGCAATTATTTTTGCAGAGAAAGTCTGGTCTAAAGGAATCTGGATTGCAAGAGGAGCAGGTATTGTGTTTGTAATTGCAGGTTTTCTTTCAATAACAGGAATAATACCAATTATAATAGAAGAAGGCGGAATGCATAATTCTCCCAATGAGATGAACAGTATGGTGATGGAAGATTCTAACCAAGATAAGGACGAGGATAAAATTAGCGATAACAATATGGATATGGATATGGATATGGATATGAGTTAACCAGAATAGTAATTAAATAAAGAATATTTGCATTATTTTCATAATCATATTTGAATACTGGAAAATTTCCTATAAAGTAAGGTAATTTTATATTTTAGTATATTTATCTAATTGCATGACGGATAGCATTCCCTCTTGGAAAGCTTCTGGAGATTGGTTTGATGTATGTAAATGTAAAATACCATGTCCTTGTGAATTTGCTCAAGAACCTACCTTTGGAGATTGCGAGGGCATATTGGCGTATCATATCAACAAAGGACATTACGGTGATACATCATTGGATGGATTGAATGCATTAGCTATAGGAGCGTTTGAAGGAAATATTTGGGCAGGAAATACAAAGGTAAATCTGGGTTTATTTTTCGATGAGCGCGCTGAAGAAAAACAGAGAGATGCGCTTCAGATGATTTTTAGCGGGAAGGCCGGCGGATTTATGTCAGAATTTGCCAAGTTGATAGGGGAAATCAAGGGAATTGATTTTGCCCCCATAAGATTTGAAATTTCTGAGGATTTGAGCCAGTGGAGTGCCGAGATTCCGGGAAAAGTTCTTGCGAAAGCAGTAGCATTAGGAGGCCCAATGACTCCACCAGGAAAAAGAGTTCAAACAATAAATCCGCCTGGAAGTGAGGTTGGTCCAGGTGCCGTTGCTACATGGGGAATATCTTTGAATGATGAGGTAGATACAATGAGTTTTAAGTGGAAGAGAAAGGGCAGGTCTAGCAAGCATATACCATTTAGCTGGGAAGGACCCTAGTTAGAGTTATCTTTGAGATAAAAATACATAATTTTAGTATAAATTATTTATCCACAAATCTTCAATACTAACGTTACCATTAATACTATCGTGTTTGGTGGAAATGATGTGGATATCCTCATGAGTCTATTAAAGGAAAGTATAAGATGGGCACTTTTGATCAAAAATGTTTAGAGTGGCTTTGTTCAAATCAGCTAGTTTTCTTTTCTTTTTTCGCTAATTAGATAATACTTTATACTCTAGGAGACAGAATAATTAAAAACAATCTTTCCAAACTATCAAGCCGTAATCCTACAACAAGCCTTGGAATCCATTTAGGTAAGCGAACCGGGATTATTTCCTATTACATGTCAATTAATCAATATGTGGTTTGAATCAAGAGATTTGCGGCAAAAATGAATAAATGAAAAAGGGAAAACTTTGTAGACTATTGTCTTGACAAAAGAAAAAATGATGGACCTAATAGTTAAGTGTAGGGCCTAAAGAATTGAGTTCAGTAGTTATACACAAACTTAGCTCATCGTTTTGTATTTTGGTAAACCCGGGTTTGGCGTTGGCCAAGAGAATATTAACTTCGTCCAATACCAATTGTCTATCGTGTCGAGTCATATTTTCATTTTTTATTAAATCCCATACGCCCTCCATATCAGTTACTGGACCGCGACCTCCTGCTATATTTTCATTTATTACTGTTATTTTGTTGTCAGTAGGTATTAAGGAAATAAAGTTCTGCACACTTTTTGTATAATTCTGAATTTCGCTAGTGCCTACCTTGGTTTCTTCAATTTTCTTAAAACAATCCATTGTGTCATTGAGGCTTTGTATATTTGAGCGTGAAGGACAAGTATCTATTGTAACGTTTGACCTAAAACAATCATTTGGGTCAATTCCTGGGCTTTGCGCTACCGCAAATGGCTCTGAAATGAAAGTTACTGCTGTAAGTCCGGCTACGGCAAAGGTTAATACAACAAACAAAGTCATTGCTTTTCCTTTTGGGGATATATTTGTATTAAACATTTTACTAATCTCCAATTCACATCATCACCTATTTAACGATCTCAAGGATACCCATCATTCCAAAGTCCCCGTGAAACATCAAGTGGCAGTGATAGACAGTTTTTCCCACAAAATCATCAAATGGTATTCTAATAACTACTTCACCTCCCGTGGGTATAATAACGGTATCTTGGTATCCGTGAGCATCATAAGGTTTTCCGTTAACTGACATTACCTGAAAATCATTTACATGAATATGGAATGGATGAATATTGCCAGATGAGACTTTATCAAGGTTTACTAATTTCCACTCCTCTACAGTTCCAAGCTTTGCCGTTATATCTACTCTGTTATGATCAAAGGTCGTGTTATTTATCGAGTATATCCAATCCCTATCATTTGATGAAAAATTGAGGACTCTATAATTAGTGACGTTTGCAAGATTGAGGTCTCTCTCTGGGATTAAGCTTGTTGGAAGGATATCTGCAGGTTTTACATCTGTTTGGTTACCTTGTATATTTACAGTCGCAATGTGTAAATCATATGGTGCAACAAATGAGCTATTACCAGCTCCTAATGGAATAGACCCGCTACCGTTGGCAGTCACCAATACGTCAAAACGTTTTCCAGAAGGCATGAAAAGAGTATCATTATTCCACACGTTCCAAACTGGGCTTCCATCTTCTGCTATAACATGGAATGTATTGCCAGGCAGTTGGACTATGAATTCATTCTCAGGACCAATATTTGCAAGACGCCAAAGCTGAGTCTCACCTGATTTAATGTTGATAACTGGATTGACTTCTCCGTTAACAGTTAGGCGTTCATGCATTGTCATCGTATTACTCAAATCACCTGTAGTAACGAATAGATTGTCAAATGGAAAATCTCTCATGGCAATGGTATGTTGTGTGATATTCTGTAAGGATTCTGGTAATAACTTTTCTAACCCTTCAACAATAAATATACCAGACAGACCTGCCGAAACTTGTCCATAAGAAAGTTTATGCAAATGTGAATGATACCAATCCGTACCTGGTTCGTGATCTTTCGGAATATCGAGAACATAATGCTGTGTCATACCTGGCTCAACATCAAGAAGTACGTTGTCCGAGTTATTTCCAGGAGATACATGGAGTCCATGAAAATGGAGGTTGGTAGATTCATTGAGATTATTTACTAAATCAATTTCAACTCTATCTCCGGGATAAACATGGTAAGCGGGCCCTGGAAGCGAACCATTATAGACCATTGCAGTAATTGTCTCGTTATCAACTTTACCTATCTTGTATTCTGCAACGAGTGTAATTTTCAAAACTCCATCCTTACTATATACATCTATAGGCTTTGAAAAGTTCATCCCAGCCAAAGGAGAGGATTGATTTTGGGCAAGGGCGTCATGGTCTGAAGATTCAAACGCAAACATCATCATCAAAACAAACATCGGGATGGAAAAAGCGGATAATAATCCATAGGTATTAATGGAGGATCTTATTCTGTGAATCATTTAATTAAATCCACCTTGTTTTGATCTCTCCTAATAATTTCTTTATGTTCAGTTCCTACATCGTTCTGTTTATAAATAAAGTAGGTTTTTTTAATCTGTCTCATTAGTAATACGCAATTATAGTAATGAGTATTTAACGTTTGTGTTATTTTTGCAAATTTTTGACCATAGATACAAAATACAAAAGTGCATTCGAATTATGAACTGAAAATGGAGGAAAATCCCAGATTTATAGCCGATACTATCAGGACATTAAAACAAGAAATATTTCACCAAGAGCCAGCCACAAGCGTGCATGGGATTTGATATATATGACAATACTTTGCCTCTAAACAGTATCACTTGCGATATCTATTTTTTCCCCTGATCTAAAAAAGAGTT
Source organism: Candidatus Nitrosocosmicus sp. (assembly GCA_041747305.1). GTDB lineage: Archaea > Thermoproteota > Nitrososphaeria > Nitrososphaerales > Nitrososphaeraceae > Nitrosocosmicus. The sequence continues at coordinate 16,060 of JBGTFK010000070.1, read as the reverse complement.
CAAGTAGAATTTAACTAGAACTGCTTGTCAATTTTGTCGAACCGCAGAATCATCATTAGGTCTTAATAACAATATATACATCCAGGTTCGTGAAAACTCGTAGTAACGTAGGACAATCAGATAAAGGAAATATGTACTTTTACTCTTCAATCCCTTAAGAACAATCTACAGAACAGGACAGCAGTGTATTATCCTGAGGATAACCGTTGTTGAAATACGAATAAAACATGCATCAGGTTCAAGTATGCCAAATTATCAGAACGCAAACCGACCTAATTTTCTTTTTAATAACTTAGAAATTTAATACACAAGATATCCTGATTGATATTAATGTCGTTACTAAAATAGATATCTGGTTCGGTGGAAATCGTTTGGATATCCACATGGGTTCACATAAAAAAGAAGAATAAATCTATCTACAAAGATAACAAACTATACTGAATGATCTGATTAGAAAATAAAAAATTTAATCTAATTGTGTTCAAACTATTAATTTAGAATAGATTAAAAATACTGAGCTGTTTATATACATAAAGTAGATTGACATAATTTACAATTTAATACAGAAAGCACCGGAAGGAGGATATAGTGTCCAATGCCTTGAAATACCTGCTGCAATAAGCGATGGTGAAACAGTTGAAGAACTTGAAGCAAATATGAAAGAATCTATTGAATTAGCATTAGAATCCTTTTATACAGGATAAGGCTTGAAGATAAAAGTATTAGGCAATAACTGGTTAATCATCTATATAAGCAATAAAATCTATAATATACTATGAATATTATTTTAATACTTTTGCCCATGTTGTTTGTATTTTTACTACAGACAGCTTATGCACAGAGCCCTTTTGATATAATAAATGAATCAGTAAATGACCAAATAGAAAATACCTTTGACTCTGCAACTGATATGTCAAACAGTACAAATAATGGTCAAGTAGGCAATGGTAGCGAATTCACTACAACGACCACTACAAATACCAATAGTCCTGCAGACGATAATTCTACATCTACTACTACAAATACCATTAATTAAAACAGATATTTAGAATCATTCTTTGAATAGAATATTTTAATTCTGGTTCTTCCGGATTATCTTTCATATGTGGAATGAGTCAGTGGAATGAGTATGAAATTTCATACTAGTTTATCGTAGTTCTTAAAAGATTTTGAAGAGATTGTCTAATTATTAATGCCCTGTTATAGGGTTGTCTGATGGGCTAGGAAAGAAAGAGATTGTGAATAAAACAAATTCCAATTCTATTACGTCTCTTAGTGAATTTTATTGATGTTAATTTAAATAGTATACAGAATGACCAGTTTTAAAAAAAGAAGTATAGTTGGGATTTAGACAAGTGATGGATCGTTAAAGTAGAATTTGTGGGATCTATATTAGAATCTTGATTTCAATTAGATTTGTTTAAAAACTTAATTTAATGACAGATCCTTGCTTATGGTTTAGAACAAAATATTTTGTTTTCAAGATTAGAAACTTAAAAAAAGAAAAATGTAGTCTATTGTTATTGACCTAATGAATTATAGCCTGTGTTTTCACTAGCTGACAGATCACCAGAGTTACAAGAATCTATAATACTACCAGTGGGAGAGTAACACCGTGCATCTTGTAAAGAGGTGGAGCTTTGTGAAGTCGTTGTAGAGGTTTGATCTTCTTCACCCGATCCAAAGAAATTGAAACCAAGGAAAGCAAAGACTTTATTGCTATCTGAAAGGACAAACGAACTTAACATGAAGGCAGTGACAATAGCATAGACCATGGTTTTGCTAATGTGTTTATTATTCACATTTTATTAAGTCTAATAGACTATATCCAAGTTAGTTCACTCGATACTGTATTTCTTTTGTAGATATCTTTAATGACATTTTCTTCTATTACAAATAATTTACTTTTCGTCTCAGGAGATTACTTTTCCAAGTTTTTTAATTGGAAAATCCTTTCTGCAACATAATCAATAAAATAATAATTATTCTAATAGATTAACTCGATAGTAAAGTTAGATATTAATCTGGAAAAATAAGTAGGCCTCAAAAATATCCGGTTCAAATTTTTCTTTATGATTGGTGGACCACAAATCACAAATGCATATATACCATTGCTATTAGCAAATTGTATCTTGATTTCGATTCCTTTTTCAACAAAATTGTTTATGTTATTTTTCGTAGGGATAATTTCAATTGTATTATTAACTACTAGTATTACAAATTCTGGGTATGGTTCATTTCCAAATATAACAAATCCACCAAAAAAGATTCCACACCACAAAACAATGTAGGTAATTCATCAGCAAATAACGGAATATCGGGCGAGATAAGGGATGGCGTCAAAAGCCTTGTCTCCAATAGCAACAGTACAAACACTGCAGTTGTTTTAGGTTATGTAGATCCAAATGGAATCCAGTTTTATGGTTACGGTAATAAATCAGGATCAACAAACGCCACAGCAGACCAAAATACAATTTTTGGTATCGGTTCTATCACAAAAGTATTCACTACAATCTTACTTGCAGATATGATGGATGATGGACTGATTAAACTTGATGATCCTTTAAAAAAGTATTTGCCTACCAATGTGACGGTACCGCAATATGGTGCACAAAATATGACCTTGGAAAATCTAGCTACCCACACTGCTGGATTGCCCGAATTCCCAGATAATTTTTGTAAAGATTATTGGAACAACTTTGATGCCAACCGTACCACAGAATATCGAATGGAAATCATAGAGTGTTCTCAAGAGTATTCGCCTTCCGAACTATACGAGAGTCTTTCTAATACTACAATTTCAACAGAATTTGGTTCCAAATTTGGATATTCATCTTTTGGTACGGGACTATTAGGTAACATTTTAGCCTTAAAGTCGAATATGTCATATGACGATCTCTTGGAAAGGAGGATTTTGTCAGTGCTAGGTATGGTAAATACCAGCATCACTTTGTCAGAGGAACAAAAATCTAATGTGGCGGTGGGACATATTAATGGAGATGAACTCCCTCTGTGGAATCTAGCTCCTGTAATTACCCCTAGTGGAGGAATATATTCTACTGTTAATGATATGCTAAAATTTGTCTCCGCAAATATTGGATTGATTAAGACAAAATTAGATACAGCAATGCAAGAATCGCATTTAATTCGACACTATAATGGATTCCTAGGACCAAACAATGTCCAAGTATCTGATAACAATAGCGGCGAGGGATTTTATGTCGGATTAGGATGGATGATAAATACTAATTATGGTAGCGAAGTAGTATGGCATAATGGTATAACCGCTGACGGATACAATTCCATAATTGCATTTAATCCCTCTACTCACAAAGGTATTGTTTTGCTCTCCAGTGCGGACCACAAAGATATTGATGTTGCAAATATTGGTTTGTTGCATAAAGAAGGTCTAGCATATTTGATATGGAAATTACTTTACTAATCCTTCTCGGCCATCAATTAAATCAATCAAAGGAAATTCTTTTTTTGCACCTCCAAAATTGGGGTTTTTAACCGAAAATAATACTATGTCGTGATAATATAAAAAAGGCTCTGGTCACTTAACGATAAGCCTATAGCTTGAAGATGCTCTATCTCTTTTATGATTAACAGAAACAGAATACCTTCAAAGTATGTATGCTATGGTCTGTATTTGTATTTTTCAGGCTTATCCTTAAGATAAACCTCCCAGAGACTTGCTTTCTTTATCAAACGAAGCCATGTATCGATTTGGAACTGGATTCAAAAGTACCATCCACAAAAGTTGTTATATCGTAGGAGGAAGATAACAGAGTATGTTGTTGATGAGACACTAATCAAAGTTGGTTCTGAATCTATCTGGCTTTGGGTTGCAATTGAGCCTGAAAACAGACAAATTCTCGCACTTTTTTAGATAATAAATCCAAAGAAAGGGTTCTGTCAACTTGTAGTCATATCAACACCTAATTTGAGATTGTAAAAAACCGTCAGATGAAAAAAGGATTAAATTTTTTATTTCTACCCATATAGTATCAATGACTATTTTTAAATAACTTAGTTACAAATTTATCAAATTCTCTTAATGTAAAAATAATAAATATAATAATGATTACAAAGGTACTTTCAGAATTAATATACCATTTATCGGTAAACATGAATATTATAAGATTGGATACTATCCCTATTCCCACAGCAAATGTAAGACATATTATGAATATGTTTGCAATTAGATTCCATTCATAAGTTGTTTCACTATTGTCTATATTTTCGTCTTTAATTAAAGCAGGTTTTAATAAGCTTGGATTTTTTCTATGAATTTTAAAGAAAACATACAATATTGTTATCATAAATACAAGAGCCATTATGATATAATTTAAGAATGGTAATACATCATTCAACTTGCATTAAACCTTGTAACAGCATCAGAATCCGATTTTTCTCTTCCTCCTCCAAGTACACCTCCCAAAATCGCACCGGCGATTGCGCCAATACCCCCTGCAATTAATCCTATTATACCACCAACCAATGCCCCACCTATAGTAATATTACCTTCGGATGTTTCTGCAAAAATTTCTTGTGGACTGTAAGAATTAGTATGATGATATGGACAAGTCAAATAAAATGAATTAGGTAATTGTGAACGAATTTTTATATTACTAGCTACATAAAACTTATGATTACAAGTTTTACATACAGTATAAAGTCTCATCGGAAGATGAAAAGATATATGCTCTCTAATCTTTATTAATGCTTTTTTTAATTTTGACAATACAACATCATATTAAATCTTTTTCCTTATAGCTGAGAATCAGAAGCATTTTCAATCAACGTCTTCCACTTGTTCTTACCTCCTACCTTAATACCGCATTTCTCGGCTGGTGTCTGTCCTTTCAGGGCTTCATGCTCTCGAATATAGTTGTGGTAGATTTGCAGGCCTCTAAGGATTGGCGTGTCAGACTTCTTTAATCCCCTCATGGTTTTCTCCCTGTCCCTGATTTCACCATTCATTCTTTCCATCTTGTTGTTATTATGGTCGCCCTGTACTCGTATGTGTCGGATATGTTTTGTTCTTGGTAGTATATGAGTTTGAAATTCTTTTTTATAGGCTGTATGAAAGTTAGGAGCACCATCGCTAATCAGAGTAAGCGGTTTTATGCCTGCTAGTTCCTTTCCTCTCTTGAACATGGGCTTTATGTCAGCATCATATTTTGTCTCTGCTACCTGTTGGGCTATCCAGAACCTTGTCTCATCGTCCATGAGAGCATAAAGATATATCTTGTTGCCCTTTACCTTCAAGTAGAGCTCATCCGTTCTCCAAGCAGTTGAAACCTTGGGGGTGATTTTCTCAAGATATTTGTCCATTAATTTAGTGTACTTTTCAATCCAATTGTAGATTGTTTGATGGCTAACGTCTACTCCCAACAACTTGAGAGAATGAGCAGTATTTCTCAAAGATTCACCGCTAAAATAGAGTTGTATTGCAGTTGTAATCCCGTGGGAATTGTGTTTCATTCTCTCAAAGCCCAGATTGATAGTAAAGCATCGGTTACAGTCCTTACAGAGGAACTTTTGTAAATCACCATGCTTATTTTTCCTTAAACCACATTTTACAACTAAATCAGAACTACAGTATTTGCAACCGCTAATAACAACTTCAGTTATATACCTTATCTCAACGGCCTTTCGAAGTTCAAGGCTAAACTCGACAGCATAGACGTGCTTGCATTTGACACCCCTAAACATTTGGTCAGGACATGAACAAATCCAACCAATTGTTGTGGCAAGGATAGAGTAGGTTATGCTTCCGCTAGAGGATTTAACTTTATAGTTTTTATCGTCAATCCTTCTCACATTGTTTTGTAATAACTTACCAGATTTTTCACAGTTTACTTGTTGGTATTTGCTCATATCTACGTAGATAAATACAAACTACGTAGATATAAAGATATTGTTATATACGTAGATATCAATTATATGAATGTGCCAAAGTGGAAAAAAGATACCAAAGAATTTGAAGTTGGTGTAAACTATGTAGAGGGCAGAGGGTATTCAAGTTCTATTCCTAAACCAGTTATCGAGATACTTGGAAATCCAAGTTCTATTAAATTTATTGTAAAGGATAATAATATAATAGTAGAACCAATTTATAAGTAGCCCAATAAATAGATTTCGTTACTAATCAAAAGAATAATATATCCTTCCAGTTAAGGAAGGATGATGTTTTTAACATCAAACCATAAAGGACATAGGAGTCAATCACCAAACATCTTTCCCCTAGAGAAATTAGCCAACGTGCTAATTTTCAAAGGTGCTTTGTTTTTAGGTGCTGGCATTGGACTGTATGTCGCCCTTAGAATCTTTGGAACTAATCCTTCCAAAGATTCCAAGTGAAATATACGTTCTCCTCCTTAATAGCTATTTATATTAGAACTTAATTCCCTTAAAGCTTAAATTCTAAATCAACATTGCTTTATTTGAGTAATTTCAGCCAGTATCTTTCACCTGTGAGAAGTTACCGAACCTCTTCTCATGGGTAATTGTTAGAAAAGCTGAGATAATAGCATAGAAAAAGTTTTCTTGATACAATGCCAAAAAAATTGATTTAAATAGTTTTTGACAATATACTATTGAATATGGGTATGGATAGTAAAACAAAAAATGACCACGATTTAGACAAATTATTTATAATTTGGTTAAATCATAACCATAATTTCCCAAAACTCGATAATTAGGTTTTTACCTGACTATCGATAAATTTTTTCCACATTATATTGCATAACCCAATCGCGTCAGCAAATTTATTTGTCAATTGCATAAATCTATCCTGAGAAAAAGCATCAAAATACAACACTGCACTAATTTCCAAGGTTTTAAGTTCTTCCAAATTTGGATATACCATTGTACTAATATCCATTAGCATAAGGTTTACCTTAAGGTCAGTCCAAAATTTGTATTTGTCCTTGGATAGTTTATAACTGGATTGATAATCTTCAGGGACATCAATCGTAGAAATGAAATCAATCCGGTCAATAATTTTTTCTATTACTATATTGTATTTCCTTCCATCTTTGAGGTTAATAATACAATGAAAATATACTGTTGGGGTACTAAATTCAGTATGTGACCAATTATTTTCATTTATCCATGTGACGATTTTTTGTTTAATTTCTTCCCGCGTAAGCAATTACAATAGATGATTCGAAAAAATACTATTAAAAATTATTGGAGGGTTGGATTTCATCTGACGCTTTTTTACAGCCTTAGAAAAGTAAAATATATGACGGGAACTTGACAGAACCAAAGAAAGAAACATGTTAATAGCAGAACGATTCATTGCCGATTTAGTCAGAAATCATAGGAAACACCCTGTATCAACGGATGGTGGAACCTGGTATCCACAAGCATGTAGATTTCTGAAACTAGATCATCACATGCATTCCTCTTTGGAGAAAAGCATTATAGAGAGGACAATGTAGTACATCAAGGACCGGACTGAAAGTTTCGACGATTACTTTCCATGTAAGATTAAGAATTGTAAACTACAGCATATAAGAAATTGGCTGAATCTATTTGTAGATCATCATAACAAGGAGTTAGAAGCCGTTAAGTGAACAGAGCCATAAAAAATCTGGCAATATTTATATAGAAAGAAGTATTTTTGAAATTGATGTTATTTAAATTCTTTCTTTTTATGCTTTCTGTATTGATTGTTTCGATGGCGGTTGTTAATCAATCATTTGGACAGGTAACGTGGAAAACCTTTAGTGAAGAGAAGGGTTTGTTCTCTATAGAAATACCTTCAAACTGGTATCCTGAAGTGGTACCCGAATCCCAGAAATTGACACCGATAGACTATTTATTCCGTTATGCTGACAGAGGTAATTCATTCGCTTGGATTGAATTGCTGATTAGCAAATCGATATATTCAGATGCTCGAGCTGTTGCGGAATCTTATATATCAGAATATCAACAATTTGATGATTTTATTTTATTGAAACCAATAGATTGTAATACATATATATTAAATGACTCACCCGCCTGTTCCTTTTTATCAAGCCAACAGTTGGAAGGTGAAGAAAGAAGAAACATACTAGATATTATATCTACCTCTCCAAACGGAATTCAAACCTATGTGAGTTTCATAACCTCAAGTGATATTTATGACTCCTTTCTACCCGTGGGTGAGTATGCTATTAATTCAATAAAAATAGACTCAAATAACGTCAATGAAATGTTGAATGACCAATCTACATTAGACATGCAGTCTGAAATTCCTCAGATTCCGCTAACATCTGTCCAAAAGGGATCAAACGATTCCAGTGGTTTGGACATTCCCCAGATACTACAGTCACCAAATGAAGCAAATGGATCTGAAACCATAGTTTATGAAAACCCAAACCTTGGATTTTCATTAGAATATCCATCTAATTGGACCAAGGAGGAAAGTCTTTCACCTCCGTCTCTTTTATTATATTCACCAAGACTCTCGGCTACCGATGAAGCTCCAGAATCCATGGCTATAACAACCGAAGTAGTTTCATCAGATACTAGTTTAAAAGAATATAGCAATTCTGCACTGAATGTATTGCGCACTCAATTTCCAAGTATGAATTTACTTGAAACATCCAATTCCACGTTATCTGCTTATCCTGCAAACCAAATAATTTATACGTACTTTGTAAATGGAGTGGAGTTAAAAAACATGCAAGTATGGACAATAGTGAATGACATGGTTTATGTAATAACATATGGCGGAACACTGGATGAATTTAATGACTCTTTACCAGTTTTTCACAACATGGTCAATTCATTTAGAATAACAACTGCAATACAGTAATCTTATTTTTTTCTCTATATCATTTTATGCTTAGAGCCTATCCCAACATTATTCTTCTACAAATTATTATACAACAGGAGAACGGTACCATTCCAAAATAGTTCTCCATCTTCTTCTCGTATCAGATAAAAATTTTCGGAATCGGTTATGCCAAGAGTTTGTCCTTTCTACAACTCATCTTTTTGCAGAACATTTTTTTCGGTTTAGGTTGGATTTTGTTTTACTCTTGATCTCCTCATCCTCATATTTTTTACTTTTTCTTCCCCTATAAGGAATATACTGGACATATCCTCGTTTGATTAGTTCCTATTCTTCTTGTTTGGAATTATGTGCTTTATCAAGACACAGGTGTTGCAGTTTTCTTTTCGTTCTTTCTTGTTTAGGCTTATATGATGATAGTGGTTGTTTGATGACTGAATTATCTACCACTTCTATTACCAGTTTAACTTCATGAGTACTGGCAGACGGTATGACAATCGATAGTGGAATGCCTTTCTTATCTGTCAGAATATGTCTTTTTGTGACTAGTTTTCTCCTGTTCGGAGTATTATTTCCAGTCATCTCCCCCTCTAAAGGCGACCTTATGGATATGGAGTCAAGCGATCGCCAAGTCCAGTTGATATCATATATTTTTAATAATATAACCCATATCTTTTTAAAGTCATCCAAACTGACCCATTCTTAGAATCTTCTCTGACAGAGGTGGAACCTGAACCACAATCTTTGGGAAGCATTTTCCACTGACATCCCGTTCGAAGAACGTAGAGAAAACTATCAAGTACTTTTCTGTAGGGTATAACCGGTCGACCCAAAGTTTTAAATGGTTTCTCTTTGGATAAGACATTCCTAATTTCACGGCATAATTTATCTGGAATGGTTATGATGGTACGATTATTCTTTCTACCATTTACTTTATCCATCTTATGGATGCAGGTCACGGTTCAGGATTAGCGAAAACCAGCTATAATACTATCGAATTTGGGGATAGGCTCTTAATATGTTAATCGGTTAAGTATCTTCCAAAATTTTTTTTCAATTATATGAAAATCAATGCAAATTTTTGCGATGATACGAATTAAAAAATTGCTCCATTTATAAGATTGATTTTGGATACAGATATTTTTCTTGTCTGAAAAAAATACAAATCTGCGATTTCAGGAATATCAAATAATATTCTGTTTATATCATCAAATTCATCCAACATTATAAAAAAAATATTATCTAAAACGTGCCGATTATCTTCGTTATAGCATACTTGCATCTTATTGGGTTTAACCTCCTGCCAATGTCCTTCTGATTAGTAAGTATGATAATGACAGTCCACAAGCTCTCGCTACCTTTCTGTTAATTGGCAGGTCAGAAAGTAATTCGATGACCTGTTTGAATCAAGCCAGGCTAAACCAAATTCTGACTGTTAAGCATTTCAAGATTGTAGTGTTAGATAAATATACGGTCTACCTTTATCAGGTGCATGTGTTTTCTGATAGAATTTAATGGTGAATCAATTAATCCAATCAAGTACAAAATACAAATTAAAATGGATGAGGAACTATAACTTGCTGGTTTTGTGGGTAGCATCCGTTTTTACCAAAAATGAAATGCTAATGGAATAGATTTATTTGTAGTGATAATTTACTCATGCTCAATTAGTTTATATAGTAAATCACTATATTCTGTTTAATGTTATTTAAATCTCTGATTTTTATCATTATTACAGCATTGATCATTTGTATACTACCAACTCAATCATATGCTCAGATTACTTGGAAGACTTTTGATGAGGGGGATGGTTTGTTCTCGATTCAAATACCCTCGAACTGGTTTCCAGAGAGAATGCCAGAGAATGAAAAATTAGCTCCTATAGATTACATATTTCGATATGCTGACAGAGGAACATCTTTTGCATGGACGGAATTGTTAATAGATAATTCACTTCATTTTAATTCAAATGACGCAGCAGCATCTCAATTACCTTCGTATGAGAATTTTGATAACTATGAGTTATTACAACCAATTGAATGCGGTACATATACTTTGAATGATGCTCTAGCATGTTCATATATATCGACTTTTAAACTAGAAGGTGAAGACCAACGAAATGTGTTAACTGTTATATCTGTTAATTCCGATGGGATCCAGACAGGAATGTTATTTATTACATCAAGTAACATATTTGATCAGTTCCTGCCAGTAGGTGATTACATTATTAAATCGGTGAGTATAGACTCGAATAAAATAAATTCAATACTAAACTCTGGACTAGGTAGTGATATTCAATCCGACCTTCCTCAGGTTCCTCCAACGATTAATGATACCAAACTTCCTCAGGTTCCAAATAATACGAACACGGATGAAAACATACAGCTTAACAACACAATTACTACTCCATCCATACCAATGACTTGAGAAGATTTTGTTTTACGATTACTTCAATCCAGTTTTTATTCTATGATCTGTTGTAAGTTTATGTAAAAAAACAGTTATTTTTTTGTTAAGTAATTTCTAAGATATACGGATCATTTGGTGATAGTAGTTAAAATATTTTGAACTATATTGGAAAATAATTTGAAAAACAACTCACTAGTCCTCCTAAAGATAAGATAAATTATTTAGCACTCTGGAAATGTGGAAAAATCATTGATATCATTACTAATGAAATTGAAAGTAAGATCGATATTTGATACGATATTCGAATAGGCGGATGATCTCAACTAATATAATATACCAAATAAAGATTCTGTAAAGTTAAGGGAAAAAATTTCGCCCTTTATTTGTGTCACTGACATATTTCTAAGTTCTGTTAACTTAAGCGTTTAACCCAGTATAAATCCAAACCGATTTTATATTATATAGATCAATTACAAGGAGATTTCTTGTATTTTTAGCATAATTTACGAACTTTTGTTCCAAAAGAGGTTATCTGGCTGGACATGAGATTTTGGAAATCATTTTTAAAAATTCCTTAAGGTAACAGAGCCATAATATACATGTCTTTCCTTAAGCAGAGGTATTCGAGATAAGATATGCCAATAATATTATTTTCTTAGATTCTAAAGTTTTATTTCATAAAGTTCTTTATCGTGGAGGAAACTTTATTTATCTGATGTATTGATGATAATTGTTGTTTTTATCAATCTTATAACGAAGGATAAAATTTGCAATTTTTGCGATTAGCGCGATGTGATTTGTTTCATCACCTGGTATTGATGGCAATGTTAGAGCAACAATGGTATTCGAATCTCAAGATCAGGCTAATACATTACAACAAGAGACTAATTCTATAGTTAAATCAATTAGTAATATTGTTTCTAAGTACAATATCATAAAACAATCATTAATAAAATCCTAGATATCATTATATTTGAGAAACAGAAACAGACCTCGCCTAGTGTCTATCATGAATCTTCAGAATTGCCACCACTGCCAGCAGAACCATCTACAACTAATCAATTTGAACCAGAATTGCCACCAATTAACAGCCAATTGTCGACCTTATTAAATTCAACCAATAATAACAACACTGTATCAAACACTAGTAATATTGATGATTGTGGCGTTATGTCCAACAAGTCGGAGATCGATTCTTCTATGTAAACTTATTTTGATTTAGTTTAGACGGACTCTAGAAATATTAAATACAATTATATTTTTTAATGATTTAACTCCCTATCAGTCCACTATTTTATTTATTTTTGGATTTCTAACTATACAAATTCAACACGCAAGTAGTCATTTTCTGTCGTTTATGATTATAATCTCTATTTAAGTTAAACTTTGTATATCGTTTCAATTCTTCTTGTATCTACTAGATGACTTTTATTTCAAAAAAATCCTTTTCTAATTCTACCGGTCTATACCATAGAATAATCTTTTACTTACTGTCTTATCTTTTGTAACGGCACTTACTTTATTTTTTTACGCATCTTCTATATACGATAATAATTAGGTCCCATTGGAAGTTTTAATCTATTACATTTTGATCAGATATACCCTCATCACTCACTATGAAAAATTTACGTGAAAAACGAGGTGTGGATATTCTCCCTGTGGAAGAGGTTAGACATAAACCTGATCTATTTTCATCGCATAATCACCTATATAGCACATTGTTTCGATAACTTTAATTTAATATTTCCTCATGTATGTTATTAGTTACGGTATCCGTGATTTGGTTGTCAAATCTACCATTACTCAAACTTTATCTTGTGAAGTTGCAATTTTTATGGTCCACATCATTTACTGTTAGATTTAAGTAAATACACAAAGGATGATAATTAAATAGTAATATTATTTTCCTCTCGAGACAAATTAATTTTATGAATATTTAATATACTTTTACTTTTAATAAACAAATATGGTAAAAACATTCTTGGTATTTGTAATTCTAGGAGTAGGATTTATTTTAGTAAGTTCGACCTTCTCATCTTCTTACTCCTACCTTAGAGAAAGCACTACAAAAAATACAACCTCAGCAATGAACATATTAAACAATCCGATCAATTTCACAACTTTTTTTCTTGAAAATAAGGATTTTGAACAATGTTATGGTTTAGGAACTACTTGTGTGAATGCTATTGATGTACTGTTTGAAAGTCCTAAAACTGTGGCTCTTAGTTCTCAATTTACTGATTTAGTGTGGATGGCCGTAGATGAGGTAAAGAAAGATGGTTACGAAATAGATGATGTTATTACATTTGAAACAATAGGGTTTTCAAGTAATGTTCCATCCACAAATTTCCTGGTTGTTATGTCAAAATGATCGTTTTATTATTCGGATTATCTTTTAATGAGATATACATTACTTGAGATTAACATCATATAATTTGTGACGATTTCTATTTTATTGTCATCATTATTCTCGCTAGTATCACCGATTTTAACTTGTTTAAGAGATTATTGCCTGTATAGACAGATAACATAATATGCGCTATAAGGTCAAATTAAGATGTATACCCATATTATTTTAATAAAGACTTGAATAATAAATAATACATTATCTCTAAATGTGTACTAAAGGCGTTACTAAAATCATCATCGATTTCGGTGGCATGTGAAACAAATTTGACCTCTTATTGATACCCAAATGATATATTAAGGAAGGCAATTTCAAATTGACGGGTTTATATTAGTTTTATTTGTTTAGAATTTGCCTTCAATTTTGACCACGAAGAATAACAATTAGACACCCTGCACCCTATGAATAGTAATAAAGCCGTTATTGCCTATCATTTGTTTTAACGGTAATAACAATGGTTGTATTTTTTCTTCCTCATCTATTGTTTCTATCATCATAGGTTGATTTATCATTAAACCCTCCAAATGAACTGTTGACTTGCCTCTTCTTCCAAATCCGTCAACACCTAGCCATACTATAGCGCCCAATACCTTTGCCTTCATCAAAAATTCAATAATAGTTTTCTCCAGTCTTTTTCCATTTACATTGTCATTTTTCTTTATGCGAATGTTTAAGCAGATCATTTGTTTCAGGATCATATTCTAAAATTATTACTGTAATAATTGAATTATTAAGATTCTGCCACCATATAGCGCCAAAAAGGATAAGCCCACATTGGCTATTGTATTAATCATCATACTTAGAATTTGTTTATTTTCTATCATTACTATGTTTTCTAGAGCAAATGAAGACATCGTGGTTAAGGAACCGCAGAATCCAATAGCGATTAGAAAAGAATATCTTTGATCTAGGTTCCAGTTAACCAATAAAACAGAGAAAATACCCAGAATAAAACTACCTATTATATTTACAATCAATACGTTTGAACCTATTATTCCTAATATCAAAGGAAAAGAGTTGATTTTATATCTGACATAAGCACCTAAAATTGCTCCGGCTGCCAATAAAACAAACTCTATTCCTTTCACGACTGTTAATAGATTTCATATTCTACTTATCTTTTCTTATATCTGGAATTCAAAAATTTAACAATGATTCTGAGAAATCAAAGTCATTATCAACAGTCTTCTTAAAAAAATAGTCAAATTCTCAAACTTTATGGAATGGGTGCAATCCAAGGTAAGGTTTAGTCTATTATCTGAATTTACTCCAATTGAAATAGACGCTTTTCTAAAGGCAGGGTCATCGGTTTCAGAATCACCCAGGTATGTTATTTGTCTTTGATATCCATTATTTCATAGGGTTTGGAAACAACAGAGTCAAATGCACCACCATTATTTAATTTGGTAACACAAACATCAATGAAAGGATGAGTAGAATATTCTTGGATAAAAAGATGCTGAGTATGAAAACTTGATTTTCTTTGGATATACTGCATTCTTCTTTTTGTTGAACTATTTAATATATTATATACTGATTCTTTGACAATCTCTTTTTATTTCTCTTTATTAACCATCCAATTAGAATTATGTCTCCAATCCAGCGTAATTCCGCCTAGGAGATTTTCTTCTCACTTTAGAAACTTTTTTTCAACATTCATTGTGTGATAGTTTTTTTCAAGATAGGCGGTAATTTCATTTAACATATAAGAGTTGATTGATAGCATTTCATGGTCAAAACGTGAAATCCTATCTTTGATAGCGACATCTGCTGTAGATATTTTTTTATTTTCATTTAAAATGTTTTTATTATAATTAATTTGTTGTCTATCATCTAAAACAAACATTTCTAAACCTAAAATACAAGACAATATTTTTGCAAATTTTTTAGTTTTTGGATAAATGAAATCAAAGTCTTTGCTTGTTATAATAACTATTGGGATAGTTAAAGAAATCTCATAGAGTATATCTTCGATTGAGCGTGGAATAAAATCGGAACTCTTGTAATTATAGTTTATACTAGATGTAGGACATAGAGTTCCATCAACATCCGATAGTATCGCAGCCACCCTTTCCAATCCTATTTCTACATATTATTATCTACTGAAATCATGAAAGGCCTTGTAATAGGCTAATATTTATCTAAATAATTCTTTTAGTGGGGTAAGTTATTTTGAGCAAGTTAGTTACTACATATAGGTAGCTGGTTCGGTGGTATGTGAAACAAATTTGACCTAAAGTTTCAACTCAGAGACTTGGATAATCATATAATGATATATTTTTTTAAAGTAAATCTTGTCATAATCTACATTCAATTCATTGTACTTAATTTCATTTTTATTTCTAAATAATTCTTTAGAAGAACCGTGAAGGCCACAAACTAATCAACATTAAAGAAATCATGATAACCGATAGAGCAACAGTTAATGCTCTTACCATCCAATGAGGTTT
>JBGTFK010000069.1:0-6489 GCA_041747305.1 Candidatus Nitrosocosmicus sp. | reverse complement strand
TCAATGTATTTCAAATGGATGTCCTACTTTAGTCATTTCAAGAAGGGCTTAAAATCCACTAGTCCAGGAATATCTAACAAGTCTATTTCATTTGCCATTTTAGTAGCTTGCTCTGTTTCCCCGTCCTCATTCATACATTTATCATAAAATACACAATATGGACACTTGTTGTTTCTTACTTTCATGTTAAGCCGAGGAAGTATTGACACATCATCTTCATCGAGGGCCTTTACCAACAGGTTTTTCCTGCGCATCATCTCCTTTTTGAAAAGTTCCCTGGCTATGTCGTCATTTGGTAACAATACAGATCAGCTTTCTATGCGAGGACCTTTACCATCAAACGGCCGGAAGAAATAATCACCTTTTTCATCCGATTTATCCATCGCATTTCGCTATTACTATACCTAATTGATATGATCCCTTTTTCTATACCGGTTATGGTAAGATAATAAAGTAACTGTCTAAGATATGATTCGAATCGTTGATCTGTGATCTAATTTCCTGGTACTTTGAGTATCCTTCAATTCTATAATCACCTCTTTGTCCAGAATATCTGGATGAGCAGTCAAACCATCAAATTCTGAATCTGCTTGTGCTACCCCCATATTGACAAGTTCTTAGGTATCTCATCATACATCCTCTTTTAATTCTTAAACTTGTATTTCAACAGATATTTTAGAAATCAAAGGCAATCATCACAATTAAACTTGCTAATAGATGGATAAAATCTTGTAATCACAAAGTATTTGAATGCAACTACAGAAATTAGTGAGAACTAAAAATTGAATTATTCATATTGTAACAACTGAATGAGGGTATGAGGCAATCTAACCATCGAAAATGTTCTGCCAGTACAAGATATAATATTTTCATGACTAAACACAGTCAACAATCAAGGCCGATTAACTTGGCTTAACCAATTTTTTTCTTTTTGAAAGCCTGTCAATATTTGGTTCGACTAAAGTAGATGCACGAATGAATTGATTTGAACCATAACTTTTCTAATCTACTTTTATCAGTAACACCATTTAGTTTACCTAATAAATAACTCGCTCCTTTCTTGCATAGGCTTCTCTTGCGACACTAATTGCACCCTTTCTTAATAACATTGCTCTATATACTATTTGTTTTGCTGTTTCCATCGCAACCTTTCTAACATTAAGTTGTGAATTATCACCTTCCTGGTCAATTAATTGTACTGAGTTGTAAAGTGCCCTTTTAACATTATTTGTAATTTTATATTCAATTAGATCAAAGGCTTCTTTTTCTGTTCGACCTTGATACTCAACAAATGATCCGATTACACCGCCAGAATTTGCAAGAAAATCCGGAATGATCAAAATATTATTATTCACTAAATATTGATCAGCTGATGGTGTAGTGGGAATATTTGCCCCCTCTACAATGATCTTCACATTATGTTCTAATAACTTGGATGCAGTCTTATCGTTGATAACACCGGTCAATGCTGCAGGAATAAAAATATCTGAATCTACGTTAAAAATTTCATCTTTATCCAAAATATTATAAAGATGTTGCTGCTGCTGTTGATTATCTACCAGATCACTTAACTTGGACTTGTCTTTCATATCACTCATTAATTGCGGAATATCCAAACCATTATCATCAAATACAAATCCCGAGACATCACTAACGCCTATAACTTTTATATTTAAATCATTTAGAAATTTTGCAGTAAATGAACCTACATTACCAAATCCCTGAATAACTACTTTGATATCATTGCTTTTTGTATCTAAACTGTTTGTGAGATCAATAAAGGGCCTGGAAGGTTTTAATCCTTTACTTTTGGATTCTTTTAAAAAATCAATTGTGGTTCTTAGTGCAACACTCACACCGTATCCAGTTGTTCCCAGTTCGTGAGGAATTCCTCCAAGTTCTTGCGGCTTACCAGTACATGCTCGCATATCTCCGATCTCATGTGCAAATACTGCCATATCCAATTCGGTTGTACCAACGTCAGTAGCTGCAATATATTGGGAGGGGCAATAGGGTCTTATCATTTTGGCAAAGGATTTAATCCACTCTACTTGGTTTACTTTACTTGGGTTTGCGATAATACCTCCTTTAGCACCACCAAATGGTAGTCCCGCCGACGCGCATTTCCAGGTCATTGTTCTTGCAAGCTTAAATACCTCTGTAGGGGTAACACTTTCCGCAAACCTTATTCCACCTTTGCCAGGACCAGTAGAGGTATTGTCGATAACCAAAACACCTTTCATACCTGTGTCAGGATCATATACCTGTAATACTTTTTCGGGCCCCCATTCGTCTATTTCGGACCATCCGGAATTCTCCACTTGATATTGCTCTATATTAGATCCTAAATTTGAGTGCGACGAATATGAATCTGGGTTCACCATTTCAGATTTCTATTATTTATGATATGTTATAATCATGTTATGTAGGTACGGATATATAGTTAGAGAAGGTTTGGAGTAGTCTGGTCCCAATTTACTGATGGGTCAAAAATTCAACCCTATGCAAAAGATTTTAAAATTGAATAACAAGGTGAAACCACTATTATAAATAGCTGAGTGCAAAATTAAGACCATTTCAAATATATCGGAACTGGTCGTCCGTAAAGTCATTAGTTATATGAACTTAATTTCCCAATATTCCTCATACAAGCAAGTTTTGATTAGAGGTTTCCGATTATTGTGACTTAATATAAGAACAACAAATTAGACCAGGTATAGTTATTGGTAACAGGTCTCATCCGTTGGGATTAAATTCCTAGTGGTAGTGGGGTTCTAATGCAATTAAATAATAATGATACTTTTACGATCTTTGCATCAACCCTGTCTGTCTACACTAATATGGCTTTGGGGTTTTTCCTGCTATCATGATCTCCATAACTAAGTTTGAATTTTTCCTACTCTGAGGTTTATATCCCATTTCACAACTTTTTGTTTGTCATGTTTTCCCCATAATCTTTCCAACTCTCCCATGATCAAACTCAGTGGATTGAACTTTCTTTCTGTACTAAATCTTTTTACTGCAGACCATGTTTGCATATATCTAACAAGTTCATCAAGATTCCAATTTACGGTCATCTCAAATTTCGGAGATGGAATCTCTTTGAAAGGAAAAGGAATTGTTTTGTAATTTTCTTTGACATAATTCGTTTCTCTGGGCCAATATTTTCCAAGAATATCCCCACCCACGTTTAACTTTTCACTAATCTTATCAATGTCATTATCAATTTTATGCATAGCGTAGGACCATATAGCCAAGACACCGTTACTCTTACTTATTCTTGTTACCTCATTATAGAACCTATCAAGATCAAACCAATGAGCCGCCTGGGCAACAGTGATCAAGTCAACAGAATTGTCCTTTATATTGGCTTTCTCTGCAGGAAACATTTCATACAGGATGTTATTTCTATTGAATTGATATTCCAACTGGCCTTTGCTTGCATCACTTGCTATTACATTTTTAAAGTATTCACAAAGCCCTATAGCGGCCTGTCCATTACCAGTAGCGCAGTCCCACGCCCTATCCTTGTTTGGTGTTATATCATTCAAAAACTTGTAAAGGACATCAGGATAGATGGGTCTAGAAAATGAATACTCTCGAGAGGTTGAAGAGAAATGGTCTACAGCTCTACTCATATACTATTGCTACATTCGTAATCTCAAAAAGGTTTCTTAGCAATTCAAGTATTATGATGGTGGACTTGATTTAAGAAAATAAACGTCCAGCTGTATTCTGACGCAGCGTCATGACAATTTTTATTTCCAGAGAATGATGTAAAAGTCTTCTTTTCTCCCTAGACATCGTTTTCCTTATCCCCTTTTGACTTTTTTGGCTAGCTCGGGAGACATCGATATAACCTAGTTTTTCCCATTTGGTCCTATTTTTATGAGTTCCCGGTCGGCAATCATCCACAAATTTTACGTGTTACATGATGTTTAACGAGTTTTAACCATTCCCTATGTATAAAATATAAATGATTTTATTTGGGATTTGGTGAATATCTTTGGAAAATATAATAGTTACTTGATGGGCATAAATTCAATATTCTTCTCCTTTATACACATCTAAAAAATCCAAATTAATTAAAGGGATCCTCATCTTTTATTATAAAGCGAATTATAAATTGATCAAAACTTGTTATTTTTGCGGCTGAACTCTTTTGCGATGTCTTGAAATTGGTTTAAGTGTACTGAATATGGTGTAGATAAATCAATGCCCCTCAGTTGAAATAATTCATATATTTTTTCATTTGCCCCATTGAGGAGCTAAACTAAAATATAAAACTTTTACACAACCGCAGTAAATCTACTTCTATTATGAACATATGTGAAATAAAAATCTAAGGTATTGGATGAGCAATAGAATTTGTATTAAAAATATTATTTGACTCGGTGGTCATATGAGCATTCAATATACTTGTTATTGGTAATAGTTCTCATCCGTGGGGATGCGTGCTGATATCGGTATTTTAATTAGGATTCTAAAGTTAATTGTAACAAGATATACTTAAACATTTAATAAATAAGCCGAAATTTTAGAGCAAGATCAGAATCACATTGAATGAACCTTCTACTCTTCTAAATAGAATTTAGTTCAATTCTTTAACCTATCCACTTGGCAGTTAAGACATAATCATCTTACCAAAATCCCATGTAGAGAAAAACTTTGGTGTTATTTCAATTATGATACCTTCTCCGCTTTTAGAGCGTTCACTAATAGCCTTTGCCATTGGATTATCGAGTGTACCCAAATATTTTATGATTATCGTATCAGATATTGATATAACTGTTTGAAGATAATCGGAAATAGTAGCTACACCTTTACCTTTTACACCTTTATATGGACTGTTACCATCTTCGATACAGAAATAGATGGTAGGTCTTTCTCTGACATTTTGACTCTTATTAGTCTTTTTGCCCGTCATGATGAATAGTTTTTCTTCATTCTTGTCGTAGTAGAACCATACCGGTTGAATATTAGGATCGCCTTTATTATCAATTGTAGCAAACTGTAAATTTAATTTACTTTCGAGGAATCGCTCAGCTTCTTCCATAGTCATGCTAGGAATCCCGGGAATTGCTTTAAGGATCTTCACATATGTGAAAACCTTCTTGTCGAATAAAAGTATTGTAGGTTTGAGCCATTATACCATCTTGAACTTTATTACCCTGTAGACGGACCTATTTAATGGACAATGTGTTATCACGTTCCAATCAATCTATACCGGTAAAAACAGAAAGTTAAACTAAAATTAGTCTGGGCGCGTGGGGCTTCATACCGATATCGGTTCTTTAAATGGACTATAGTTATCAAGCCAATTACAGAAATACAATGGTTTTATGATTGATTAAAATGTCTGAAACGTAATTATTACAATTAATTATCTTCTGATGGTATATACTATTCCATTATCTTGTAAAATTTTCAGCAATATTTGATACCTATCACAAATATATATTAAAGAACGTTAACATTCGATGTATAAAATTAATACATTAAAGAAATCGCTAATGTCAGTAATGATTTTCTCGGTTATTGCAACACTGTTAATAGCCGCTATTGGTTCAACAACCACCACAATTGCTAATGCATTCAATTTTGGTTTAAAATCAAACGATGTGAATTCAGGAAGTATTGATACAGACAGTCTATTTAGTTGTGTAGGTGCAGCAATACAGTGTATTAATACAAATCAAGATAACAACAATGAATTCGCTAATAATACCGCTGCAGCACTACCAACCCCAATCCCTGAGCTTGATGCCTGAGCAGTATGTGTAACAAAGCTACATAAGATAAGGTTAATCATAACCTAAAACTCCTTTTTCTATTAAATATTACATTCAAAGTTATATCGCTTCTGTATAGTTACCTAACCGAGATAGATCATAACCTTGAAAAGATAATTCTAACGATTCATTTGTTGATTTTTGAGCATTCCTACAATATAGTATTGAGATTTTTCACAGAATTCGGATTAAACGTTTCCATGAACAATTTATTATGCGATTGGTGACTAAGTTTGGGCCCAAGGGGATTAAGTTCCCAGTGGTAATAGGGTTCAATGTTGAATACAATCTATTATCAGCAAAATTAATGTCAGGATGTCAAAGAATGTAAAGTCCCTTAATGGTTAGTGCGGGCCGGTCGGATGTTCCTCAAATGTGGGTGTAATCTGTTTTAAAATAATTATCAGTAATATATTAAACGCTTAGAGTTACATTACGCTGCCGATATTCTTTTAGTAGTCATGGGCACTATCTACAAGTAAATATCTAGAGTTAATATAATAAAGGTTAAAGTAGTTTAAACTCAAGGTGGATTTTTCAAAACTAAATAAATAACTGAGACTGGGTCATTATTCTTTTCATTTCCTAACAAATAAAGCTAGTCTAATGGAGTATAATGTGTTAGTGAAACAAAGATACTACCAAAAAGACTAGCAACATATAGTTCATCATCCATTCTAATTAGCATTTTATATCT
>JBGTFK010000068.1:0-4069 GCA_041747305.1 Candidatus Nitrosocosmicus sp. | reverse complement strand
CAAATCAAGACTGGATAATACTTCAGTTCCTTTGATGGCTACTGCTTCAAAGGCATCATAAATGAAATCATATTTCTGACTTATCTTTTCTTCAATCTCTCTTATACTATTTTGATCGTAGCCGAGATTAGTCTTTATGACATCCATAAAATTAGCACCCTTTTCGTCTTTTTTTACTTCCATGACCTTAGACTTCTTCTCCTCGCCGGTAACCTGTTTTAACGAAAGGTCTACTTCTGACCTTGTTGGGCTAACTCTGATTACCTTGAGTACTGTTTTTTGTTTCGCCTTTACGTACCGCTCAATATTTCTGATCCAGCCAGTGGCGATTTCTGAGATATGTAAAAACGCAGTAAGATCATCATATTCGTCAAGGGTTACATATGCTCCATGACCCGTAACTTCTTTGACTGTAACTATAACTATTTCTCCCAAATCGGGGAGTTTTTTGGTTTCTGAAATACTCACTATGTTTAAACCAATTTGTTAGATTAATTAATTTTGCTTTTATAATCTTCTAATAATCAATTCCCTTTTTTGCCTTAATCCCTTTTTTATATGGGTGTTTGATTTCTTTCATCTCTGTAACTAAATCAGCCATGTTTAATATGCTGTCCGTCAAGTAATTCCCAGTCAATATTACAGTTACCTCGGGTGGTTTTGAATTTAAGAGTGAAATAATTTCTTTTTCTTCTATTAGTTCAAGCTTCAATGCATAATTTATTTCGTCTAATATAACAATATTGTACTTTCCAGATTCTATTTTCTCCTTGGCTATTGCCAAAGCATTTTTTGATGACTCTATATGCTCCGTAAAATCATGATCATCATCTATTATACCGACGAATCCTTTTCCTGTTATTACTAATTCAAAATTTGGCTTCAATTTATTTGAGCTATATATTTCTCCATAATTCCACTCTCCTTTTATGAATTGAATCATACAAACGTTCAATTCGTATCCAATTGCTCTTAATGCAACACCTAAAGCTGCCGTAGTTTTACCTTTTCCATTACCATAGTACACAATTATTAATCCTTTATCCATAGTCATCTCCCTTATTGATAATTCAAGGTCACCCCGCCTCTCTATTTATTATGTTAATCAAAATTACATGACAACCGATGACTCCTAGCTTTGTTAACAGTCGTGTAAAGAATAAGATATACTTTCATGTAAACTAATGATGTTCGCTTGTCCTAATCTTTTGTTAATTATTTTGGGTCTAAATATGAGGGGCGACATCCTCCTTGACAATATTGCTTGTAGATGGCGCCGTACTGTACTAAAATAAAATAGGAAGGGACCAAGGGTGGCCAAAAAATATGGTTATGATACATTTACTCTCCAAACACCCAAAGTATTCAATAGTCACCGAAATTATGGGTATCCTGACCGTGCGTTTGAGTCAAAGTTTGTAAGACCAGTTGGTGTTTCAGAGAGGGGTGTTAAACGGCAGTCAAAAAGAAGATACGACAGAAAGAGTTTCTAGGTTTAGAGATTACCAGTAAGAGGGTATGACAAGGTTATCAAGAAGATTATTCTAGGGCTAGATTACATCTACCATAGGTCATACATGGTGGATACATTCGACCATATCCAAATATTATACAAGATTACGGATTGTATTTGTTCCGTATCATTCTGGAGATAGACATAGAAAAAGCAAGGAAGGTTCTGATAGATACAATACCGCATACCTGACAGGTAGCGATAGGGATAATGCCGCCTTTCAAAAGAACAGCACATCGACAAAACTGGTTTGAAAATAGATTTGCGAGTACAGAAATCATGTTGATAAAACAAGCACAATCTATATTCATACGAGCATTTGTGGACTACATCACTCGATCAAGATGCCTGAATCCGTGAAACACATAACGCTTTTTAAATATATTGAATAATATATCATAAGTATAGCGTTTATCACTTCTTTTATCCTCGCTATTTGATGATAGCTAAAAATGCATACAGGGAGACACAGCTAATGTCATAATTAGTTAATATATATCTGTCCATATATCAATTTGCTTATATAACATTAGTTAATCCCTTCGCTCAAATTATGATATAATAGGAGAAAGCAAAAATCCAACGTTTAATTAATTCTGGTATCTTAGCTTATTCGCAAAAGCATACATATGTCTAAAATGAGGAGTTAATGTCCAGAATTTACGTTCTTTCATCCAAATAATACTAAAAATTATAAAAAATCCTATAGTAATGACAATTTCTTGTTAAATGATCCATTAAATGTAAATTCAGACCTGATTACTAGTCATCCATTATCAGATCATTTAATTGAGGTCTATTTCTACCCGTATTGATAATTTACTCTCGTGTTGATATGGACTTTAAGAAGGAGCTCTTTTCTGTTAAATGAAGTCATTATTGTAAGTGCTATCTAATCAAATTCATTAATTTATTTACATTATAATAGAGCCATTGTCCAAATTCTTTAACGACGAGCAAAAAAGTCTATTTCTTTGTTTATATGATTAGCAGTAAAGTTGTACCATGAAAGATGGAAAAAGGTACTTCATTATGATGACCCAAAATAATTAACAAAAGATCAGGATCTAAGCGAACATCATTAGTTTACATGAAAGTATATCTTATTCCTGACATGAGTGTTAACCTGTCGTATGTGTTTCACTGCATAATTAAAGAAACAGGTTAAATCTATGTTTTCCCGTCAGATAAGTGGAGTATTTCTCGGCGAGAAAAATCAAATTCAAAGGAAAGAGTTGATCATATTAGTTTAAATTAACTCGATCCCATTTTGTTTGTATAACAGTAGCCTATGTTCCAGTTAACTCCAAGCGAGATTAAATTTATATTAGAAAATGAGTGTTGTAGATTGGCAACTTCTTTCAAAGATAAACCTCACGTAGTGCCTGTTTCATACATATACGAAAGCAATTTTTTTTATGTTTCGACTGATTATAATACAAAAAAATTATTCAATATTAAGAAAAATCCTAACGTCAGCTTGACTATAGACATTTACAAACCAAATTTAAAGAAAGGAATCACTGTAAACGGGATAGTCAGAATAATAGAAAATGGACAGTTATATGACAAAATTTATCTACTCTTTTATGGCAAGTTTGAGTGGGTTCGATATGATCCTTGGAAAAAAGGGGAAGCTCCGTTTTTAGAAATCAAACCGTATGCAAAGGCTAGTTGGGGAAATTCCTGATTTGAACATTAAATTTCAATTAGAACAAGCTGCCGGGGTAGCCTGTAACATTATCTACCCAATCCGCGTATCTTCATTTAGTGGAAAGGGCACGGAGGTTGCTATTTGCACACTTTCGAGTATAGACCTCTTAAGAAAGATATCTGGTGACGCTATAATGGACAAGATTTTAATTGTAGGACGTTTATTTTCGGAAAACAAAGGCATCGATCAGCTTATTCAGTTCTGTATGATGTCCTCCACTCTGAGGTATTTAATCTTATGCGGAAAGGATACTAACGGTCATTACCCCGCGGATGCGTTGATAAATTTAATGCATTATGGATTAGATGAACATAGTAAAATAATTGGAACCAAAGCCCATTTTGCCTTTATAAGGTGCCACCCAAACTTAGTTAACAAATTTAGGGAACAAATAAAATTAATTGATATGCGTGAATGTTATAATTTGGATAAAATCATTGAGACTGTGAACGATCTCACTTGATCTTCTTACTATAAAGCAGCTGGTTTGGCTCTACTTGAATTTTTCTATCCTTATTAATTGCTACAGAACCTGTACTACCTTTTTTCTCTCTACTTTGGATATATTCTCTATAGTTCTCATCAATCTCCATGGCTGCTTGAAGTATCTTGCTTTTTATTGTGTTAGATGAATTAACAAACATCTTTGTATCTTTGGGAAGGCAATGACCTCCTATTCCATCTCTTGGTTCTAGTACTTCTACATTCCATTTTGTATTGAGTGATTCACGTAATTCCGAAAAACTGATGCTGTTAGACTTGCAATAGAGATAAAGTTCTTCTGCAAATGCTATTTGAAGATATCTATGAGCATTTTCTACTATTTTTGTTAGTTCTGCTAC
>JBGTFK010000067.1:0-9004 GCA_041747305.1 Candidatus Nitrosocosmicus sp. | reverse complement strand
AAAGATTAATAAAATTAGAGAGTTTCTATAATACTGCGTGCAAGAAATAATAATATTTATTAAGCGCTACCTAGTACTATCAAATAATGACTCAAGGACATTGTTCATGTAGCTGTCAATCTGATGAGGATTGCATAAATAATAAATGCCAGTGTTGTACACAGGTTATTCACACGCATCCTAACCATAATCATTAAAACTTAATTTTTTCGCATGCTATTAAGAGATCTACATTCACATTTTATTTTTTTAACAATCCAAAAAAAAATGCTCTTTTTACTATCTATTAATTTCTCCAGAAGTTTTTTAAATATCCATCTTTGTAATTTCAGGCATTGATTTCAAATGATTCCTAAGAATTTTATTAAACAGTATTTCGATTTTAGATCTTCATTGGAATATCTTACATCAAATTCTACAGACTATCACTTTACTCCAATTCTTTCATATATGACCATAATTTGTACAGTTTCAAATTTCTTATTATATAGTTATACCGCGTATCAAACGAACCTCTTATTCATTTACGTTTTAAGTCATAGCCTAATTCTTCGATTTTGGTAGCTATCCATATTGTTAAATGATGATTTATTTTAAAATCCTTAATCACGTAATTGTGATTTGATTACACCATGTTGCGAGCAATTAAAATTTACCAATATTAAATCAACTCTAGTAATTTAATAAATAGAATAACAATTCATAATAACTTTTATTAATATTTATTTAATTAATTAACAATACAACGGTAATTAAATGAGTATATCGAAATTGGACAAGAGAATAAGATATTGGCAAGAAAAATTGGACATCCTTGATTATGAAATTCAAACAGAATACATTTCAATCTTTCAGGTAATAGATGCATTCTCTTCTGTGGGAAATAGCTTCCTGGGAATTTGCGCTGACCATGTGAACAAGAGGGCATCTTTATTTCACACACGCAAATTAAAAGAAGACGATATTTTACATGAACTTCTGCATATTCGATATCCTGACTGGTCGGAAAGTCAAATCATTCACAAAACAAAATGGCTTTTAAACAGTTTTACTTAAACACGAGTGTCATAGTTGATTATTTTAATAGTAAAATCTTATCAATACACCGCATAGTTACAAGCGATCGGATTTATTCCCTAGATGGAGCATATACAAATAACAGAATTATTAATATAGTAATAACAATAGAATAATAATTATTAAGAATGATTAATATATATAATAACATAAAAATAATGTAAATATGAAAATTCAATTTTATGATGTAAAAAATAAACGCAAAGTCTTCGTAGAGGAAAATAATATTCAGAAAGCAAAATTTTTTACAAACAATAAAGGAAAGCCGAGGACTACATTTGCTCTAAAAGCTGAACTAGACGGCGTTAAATTGACTAAATTTATTAGCGAAAATGACTGGAACAATTTGGATGTCCCCGAGCTAAAGAAATAACTCTTATTTTTAAGATCATCCAAGTCAAATTATCTAAGAATATTATATTTGAGACAGTGATAATTTGTGATCAATAAATTATGTCCTAAATTATAATAAATTGGGTAAGCGTTCGCTCGAAACGCTTACCCAATTGAAGGCACTTGGTATCGTATCTCGTGCATTTCTATATACACTGTCTCATTATTAAAGATTTATGTAACTATTAATAAAAGATATTAATAATAATAAAAATATTTAATAGTATGATCGTCTTAGTATAATTACCTCGTTTCACACAAACTCGTGCAAACGTGTAAATATGAAGAATTTACGCGTTCGCACAAATCCATTGAATATTGAGTGTATTTAATAAACTATACATTGAATAGATTGAAATTAGGATAGAAACCATATCTTGAATTTATACAAGAAATTGCTTTGCTTTGAGTGGCCAAAAGTTCAATATATGATTGGAGAACGATATATTAGAATTAATACCAAAATTAGTAAATGAGGTATCTTAAAAAATTGACCTGGAGTATATTAACAAAATTAAACGATATTTATCATCTTGTGTATATCATGCTACTGAACCTATTATCGATTGATTCCCAAAGTGATTATCAATTTTTGCTGGATCAATATACACAGAAATATCCTTTTTATTCAATGTAATGGTAGCAGGCTCTTCCGAGACAAATCCCTTATTCATCGTAATGGTTGTTGTTCCCTGTATGATGGTTGAATTAGCTTGATTGATAGGAGCATATGGAATTACTAGATCACTAACTTTATGTTCATGATCTTCCGATCCATCTGGTTTTACCATGTTTATAATTGCATCAAAGGTAAGTACTACTGATTCCGACTCTGCTAACGACCAATTACCTGTATTTATCCAATCTGGATTATCTGAAGTGTCAGTTTGGGTGTAATTAAGAGTACCTGTTTTTGTGATATTTGTTGTTGAGCATTAGCTAAATATTGGATTATTCATAGATGCTGTTACTACTAATAATCCTAAAATTAATACCACTGTTACAAATACAATTGAACTAGTTTGATTATTTGATCTTTTAAAGTTATCTTTTAACATGTTTTTATTGCACACGTGTCAGATTATTTGGCTGAAAGATTTCATTATTTGCAGAAGTAGTCAGTCCAGGATTGGGTCCGCCTCCAATTGCATATATTTTACCATCATAAGTTGTAACTCCTAATCCGTGTCTTGCAGTTGGCATTGGTTCTTCTCTAGTCCAAATGTCATTTACTGGATCGTATCGTTCATTTTCATTAAATGTTCCTTGGATTTGTTCACCACCTAATGCATATATGAATCCATTTAATGATGTGGCTACTACGCCACTTCTTTTTGATGGCATAGGTTCCAGATCAGTTGTCCATTTATTTAGACTAGGATCGTATTTCTCAATCACATCTACATTGATTAATTCTCCAGTAATCCTACCTCCAATTACATAGATGTTTCCATCAATTTCCGCAGACGCAGCGTGATGACGGGCAGTTGGCATTGGAGCAAGTGATGCAGTCCATTGTTCTGTTAGTGGGTTATATGCCTCTACTACAATTAGGGAATGGTCATGTGCATCTCCTCCTATTACATATAAAGTCCCGTTAACAAAGTTTGCATTAGGTGAGCCCCTTGCAGTTGGCATCGGACCGCCTTCTGACCAACTATTAGTTATAGGATCGTAAATGAACAATTGATTGGTTGGAATCCAGTCTCCCGTATATCCTCCAATCACGTATATCTTGTTTTGAAAAGTACAAGCAACTGTGTGATGAAGTGGAATGGGCAAAGGTGCTATATCAGAATCCCATGAATTGGAGGTAACATTAAACATCTCTACAATATCCGTAATTTCTCCGTTTCTATCAAACCCTCCAATCACGTAGATAGCTTCATCAATATTGGCAGCTGTCACTTCTGTTCGTGGTGTAGGCATATCGATACCTCTGTCCCAGGAACTTGAAATTTGGGATTCCTGAGCAAAAATTAATTGTACTATACTTAGAGAACATAATGAAGTAACTAAAAAAATAGTTACTATGAACATACTTAAGTTAAATTGATTTCTATTTTTTACTATCATTGTTAAATCTACCTGTATATATATGTGATATAAAATTTAGGAGGATCCTCTGACTTGAAAATAATGATGGCGTTATTTTTTTATAATCCACTTTTCCAGACTTGCCTGATTAGTTGATTCTTGATTTCTGTTCTTAAAACTGCCTTTACCCGTTTCTATGAATGCCCTACAAATAGTTATTAAAGCACTTTCTAAGATTGAGGGATTAAGTACGAGGTCTTTTTGTTTTAGTGTAGTGATAATTTCAGCAAGGGGGCAAGGTCCTGTAACAAATGTATTTCCAATATAGGAGTCCCATTCAATTTCAAACCATGTTTTGCCTTCAGAATCATTACGATAGATTGTGACATTTATAGGACATGCTTCAACTAAAACTTCTCCTACTCTGAGAGAACGATATTCTCTTCCACTAAAGTCCTCTCTTCGTACAAAGTATCCTTTTACCATTTGTTTATTCTGATAATCACATAGTGCTATTATTGGACCGTCATATGACAATATGCCATAGATACTATTGTTAAGATAAGGTGAGATAACTACGTTATTAGAGAATTTCTTTTGAGGTATAAGTGATTTTATTGCAGAAAGTATCCGGGATGCAGTATCTTCTCCATCACTTTCGATAAGAAACTTCTTTATTTCTTGTTCCGTAGTATTGGTGTCGCCAAAATTCATATCATATTGAGTATTATATATATCTCTTAATTCCATCTTTTTATTGCCATACTCAGTCAATGACTTGATAAACGAGCCTATAATCTTTTGAGAACTGTCAAAAGATATCCCCTTAATTTTAAACCATTTTAGCAAAAGACATGCAAAGTATTCTTTGTTAGATATGTCTCTTACAAATACACTTTCCAGAGTCTTTTTTATTTCATTTATTTCATTCTCGTCTAAACCAACTAAGACCATACCTTCCACCCTATATTATTATGAATGAATATGACGAAACATATCTGACACAGTTTGAGTATTTATTAACTTGGATCACGATATATAGTATGTATTATTAATCATTTAAACATTTATTAATAATATTAGTCAGTTTTTAACGTATTAAACTTCAGATTAACTAAGATAGATGCATATGTCTGATTTAACAAATAAATCCAACTATAATTGTCGGTTCCATTTTTACATATCTTGATGTTAATTTTAAGAATCACAATGGTGCGGATAATCAAGAACCAAGAACCTTTGAATATAATTTCTCTTTTTTTGAGAATAGATTACTACTACACATTAATATAATTCCGGATGTTTAGTATATTTTATCCATTTTGTTCGCAGACAGATAATCTAGGTGATTTATCCGGTTTAATAATTGTAAATAATAATAATTATTAATTGATATCAAAAAACAATACAACTGATGTAAATATTGTGCAATTATAGAACGGAACGGGCCCGTTCGCCAGAAAATTGTGTGAAGATAACAAGCACCGGACGAAAGCTATCAGACATTTTATACCTTTATCCGATTCAATAATGTTTTTATAATCTTTGTAAAACACATTAATCTCATCAACCACAATGAAAGCTTATAAAATACTGTTACTAACCTTGATCTACTATTTTTAGAAAAACTATTTTTTAATAGTTAATCCTACTTATGACAATATCTAATACAGGTTATAAATATATTTTTCAGCATTAATATAGTCTCATGGCTTAGATGTCCTTTTGGTGGTGATACTCTGTCTAGTTCAACTAAAGTTGATATCTCCATATATCTCCATAAATAGTTAGGATAATGAACTGTCTAGTATAATCTATATTATTAATAAATATTTACTTTTGTATAATTTAATAATAAATGTTATTAACCACCAATAACCAAGTATTAGTATTGCCAATTGTAAGCATTTCGCTAAATGATAATATAATCCAAGAGCTGGATAAACTACAAAAATTTTTAGGTTTTTCAGGCAGGTCAGAAATTGTAAGGGCCAGCGTTAGAAGCCTACTGTTAGAAGAAAAAAAAATTAACGAACTATCTGGAACGTTACATTCAGTTTTACTAGTAATACATGATGAAAAGTCTGATCAGGAAATTAGTGAAATTCGACATGGATTTGATAAGATAATTAATACCCATATCCATAATAAGATCGATAAAGACAGATGCCTTGAAATCTTTGTCCTTAACGGTGATGCAAAAGAGATTAAAAACATTGCCAAAAAATTTCAAGGAAACAAAAAAATGGACCAAGTAAGGTTAGTGGTGACATAACCACATGTGAATCTTTTCAAAATGGATATTTATCAGTTCTAACACTCCTGCAACATTTAGTTGAATTGGAGAAAAATAGTGAGATATTAAATACTGGAGATAAATGGGAACGTACAACAAGTTATATATTCTGTGGGCTTCGAATCCATGAGGTACATGGGATCTGTTGTTTTATTTATTGATTGGTTCATGATAGAAATGTGTTATGTGATTGTCACTTGTGATGCAAAGATTGACGATAATAACCTAGCATGACCTTAACTTATTTTGCAAATACATATCACGCTAATTCTATATCTGATAAGGTACGGAGGGGTTATTCACTAATCTTCAAAGAACCATCAATTGATAATATTGACTTATGAACCATAATTGTGCTCATTTTGTTTCTATATTAGGTGCTGGTGTACGATAGGACGGTCTTGACGATTGTTTTGGATATTTATCTATAATAATATATTGAGAGATCTGACCTAGGCTATAAGACTCACAGGTCAGTGTTATGCATTCCATTTAATAACAAGGGAAAAAGAGCCGATGAATACGTCAAGATGCTAAAAAGGATATGGATGGATGAAGATGTTGAATTTAAAGGACAGTATTATAATATACCCAAATCAAAGATTGGACCGAAACCGGTACAAAATTAACATATTCCTATCTATCTTGGCGGTTTTAGTCCCAATGCACTAAAAAGAATAGTTGAAAATGATTTAAATGGTTGGCTCGGTATTATTGGTGGTATAGCACCATTTGGTTATGTTCAAAGTGTTGTAAATAACTTTAGAAATGAAATAACCAAGACTAATAAAGATTCTACTAATTTTAAAATTATTCTCCTAGCTTATCCATATCTTAATGACAGTACTTCTAATTCGGATAATAATGCTGATAGACCTACTTTAACAGGAACAATTGATGAAATTGGCGAGGACATAAGAAAAATAAAAGACTTGGATGTTGATCATTTAATATTTGCATACAACTTCTCGCCTATTGGCAAAGATATAGATAAAATGATCGACCTTACAAAGCAATTTTCAAAATTTGCCAGGTAGGTAAACTTAATCAAAAGATAAAAAGTCATTCATTCTTCCAGAATATTATTTGTTGTGGTTTTATTATTATGCAATATTTACCAATTCCTACTTTTTAATATTGAGTATATTTTTGATAAAGCAATTTGTGCCCTTTTTTTACTGAAGGAATTTCATTGTTATTATCATCATATTCACAGCCTCTCCCCTTTTCTTCTCCATCTTTTTCTCCAATTAGATATGCTTTACCTTGAATCATTACAAAAACTAATTTGCTCCAATCTTCATCATATTCATCTATGAGTAATGCAGTATTAGGACAATGTTGAATGTTTCTAACTCTCTTTAGTTTTTTGACTGTTTGTTCTTTTCTTTTATTATCTAAAGGTATATAATAATGATGTCCATCAAATGCAAAAACCACAGGTACAATATGAGGTATTTGTTGATTATGATCAATGGTAGAAAGTCTAGCTACTCTTGCTCTGTTTATTATTTCTTGAATAAAAAAATTGTTTGATTGCATAAATTATCTTTTAACACCTCATTATTTACAGTATTTTTATTTACATATAGATTGGGATCAAAGAAAGTCGGATAATGATTTATCTCGTATGAAAAACAATTAGTAATTAGCTTAAAGGATTCGCTTATATTTCTGAATGTCTCAGCCAGGTTTAAAGCTGAACAACATTAAGTTAGAATGTGTTTATATTAACTACTTCACTTCCTTATGAAAGTTGGTGTACTGGTCTACTTAGAAAGTTAAGGTGGAAGGACTGCTGTTGTGTAACATGTCCACGTTGTGAATCCTACAACATAAAGAGAGACGGTCGTTATAGGTCATATCAAAAGTATTTCTGCAAGCAGTGTGAAAGATGGTTCAATGACAAAACAGGTACTGTATTTCATTATTCACATACGCCATTGAAGAAATGGTTCTTGGCTATTTACCTGTACTTTGTATTATGGCCCGGATGTTCCACAAGAGGGAGATATCATTAGAGTTAGTTATACCATATCCAAGATGCTACAGGTTTATCAGAACAGTTATGAGCGAAGTTATTTAGCATACAAGAACATTGGGTCATTTTTATACAACTTTCATAAATAAAGAAAAAGTGTAACATTTATTGGCTATTTAATAATAAAGAATCAATATGGGGTGGATTAAAGTCTGTGATGAGAATTCCTTAAAAAATGGAGATCTTATGGAGTATGATAATGGTGAAATGAAAATCCTGATAACAAAGATTAAAGACAAAATTTTTGCAACTGATCGAATATGCACTCATGCGTATGCTGATCTTTCAACCGGTTTTTTAAACGAGGAAGAAAAAACCGTAACTTGTCCACTACACATGTCATCTTTTAATTTGGAAAGCGGATTACCTCAAAACGAGCCAGCAGAATTGCCTTTAAAGACCTATAATACAAAGGTTGAGGATAAATCTGTATACATATTAATTAACTAAATATCATATTGGTAAAATCAAAAAAAGGTGTGTGTATTTATTTTTAATTCTAGTAAATAATATACCCTGAATAATTAATTAGTCATCCAAAATTATACCATACAAGAATAAAAAAATTTATCAATCCTATTGTTTATGGTATATTATTTTCAGGTAGTCATAGCAAAACATGGGCTCAGTCACTCTAGTTTTGACTAAGGGGGTTTGAGTAAGGTAGGTAAAGGGGTTCAAATACTTTTTTAATAAATAAAATGCATATTAATAATTGCTAAACAAATTTTAGTATTATAACGAAATAATAAGCGCAAGGGGCTTCATACCGATATAGGTTTCTAAAAAGAGATTATAATAATAGATAGGACAATGTTTAATTTATAGACTCGTATAGCTAAAGAATCATTAAAAATTTCGTGATATATAGATATAATTACATTTTTTTATATTTTTCTATTGTCGCAGCAGAAGAGGATAAATAATGCTGTAGTTAGATCAGACGTCTTATTAGAAAAAATAGAATTTATTTTAAAAGTAAGCGTATAAGCCATCTAAAGGAACTGAGCATTTTATATTTTTGATTTATTTATCTCAAGATAAGTTTTAATTTGTAGTGGTTTAGCCAATAGAGGGCTTACCATATCTCTGTCTTTATATGATTTTTGACTCTCATAGTGTTTATTGAAGGTCTCTTTGCTGGACCAAACCTCATCAAA
>JBGTFK010000066.1:0-7940 GCA_041747305.1 Candidatus Nitrosocosmicus sp. | reverse complement strand
AGATACTTGTTTATTACAACTGCAAGATGCAAATGGATAGTCCTAGAAGAGCAATCAAGTACCTAATAGGCTATTAATCTAATTCGGTTTGTGATTGTAATAGGATAAAATTATCAAGATGAATTATGACCCAGTCTCAATTAGCTGTTCTGACATATTTTTAATATCTGTTATACCATAATTTGATCAAATTGAGGCATGTGCAGTATTGCTAGTATAAATGCCGTCAATGCTGGCACATTGGGTACCAGTCTAAAAAATAATCCATCGGTTCCTACAACAAGCTAATTTCTGAAATTCTTGCAAACAAAAAACAAAAGAAATTAATAATTTAATTAGTATCTAAAAATCTTTACTTGATTGTCATATTAGGCAAATACTCCTTGGATCAGATGATACTTCGTTCATAGTGTGATGGTGTTCAATATTCTTACCGTCTCCAGAGTGTTCTCCCATGTTATTGCAATTTGGATGATGAATTTGTAAATACAAGTTGCAATAAAGGGTTAAACACTTGGTATAAACACCTTGACTCGTTCCTGCAATCAGGGAAAGCACATACCGGCATAGAATTAATTTGATTTGTCCAGTCCTGGTTTGATACTTCCATCTACTACACAACTATTGAATGGATCAAGTAATATAAAAAAACAATGATTATCATGACAATTATTAATTTTTTAAAGCATTTTTATCAATAAAATATAAATAATTGGATATTTTTTTTATAATTATCCAACCAAAAATAGAATTTTTTTGATAGTAGTGGTTTCACAATGTTGCATATAAACGGCGTGTTTTTCATTAATAATATGATTTGCGCTACATCATTACGTATTAACCGAATTTGTAACTAATAAATGCCGAAATCAGTAAGTAATATATAGAAGTTGCTTACAATGTATCTATATGGAATTTAATGAAACATGTGAAAATTTCGGGGAACAACTTTGTGACTGCGGATATTGTTGCCAGGATGGCTAGAGGGACAATTTATATCAATGTCGTTAGAGGAATGTATGCTTTTGTCCTAATCGGCGATCCATTGAATATCAATCTTAAGAAACTAGACTAATCGGAACAAGAGTAACTTTTTTACAATCCTTAGGTAGATAACCCAGAATATTGGATTTTTTCCTGATGCTGATTATGCCCGATCTATTGTCAAATTATTGACATTATCAATCAAACAATCAAACAATCAAACAATCAAATTATTATCTTAGTTAACTGAATAGAAATTTTCCTGTTAGTTACTCTATAGTGATATAATGATTATTGAACAAGTGTTTTCAGTTCATGAATTACGTGATCCATAACTTTTAATTGCATTTCTTGTAAAAATTCTTAACTCATTTAACTTCATACGTTTCTGTTTATCTCCTCAATTTAGTTTGGTTCTTCTTATTCCAGACAAATCAAATTTGATATTTATTTTCAAAGATTCCGATTCAAAAAAAGAAATGTTTTTTGATGGATCTTTCCATATTATCTCTATTTTTATGCAGTCATTCTTGTGTGTACTAATTACATGTGGGTAATAT
The DNA here is from genome assembly GCA_041747305.1 of Candidatus Nitrosocosmicus sp. GTDB lineage: Archaea > Thermoproteota > Nitrososphaeria > Nitrososphaerales > Nitrososphaeraceae > Nitrosocosmicus. The sequence continues at coordinate 6,396 of JBGTFK010000066.1, read as the reverse complement.
TTCCATACTAGCTCCTGGGGTGTCTGAGCAGGGAGTCAGTGAAGTAACTGTTCCGACAATTGGTTGTCCAGCAAAATGGTGATCGGTATCTTCATGATCTACTGATATAGTTATAGTTTTACCTCCACCTCCAATATTGATTGTTGATTCAACGCCATCCCACGAGATGATTCCATTAGATGCCACATCCATTTCTCCATCTATTGTTACTATGTTATCAGGCGGTAGTTCTATTTCTCCCCGTGACTCAAAATTCAAAAAATCATGGGTATGACCAGTAGTACCATCAAACCATGCCATGTTGGTGACAAAATTCTTCATTTCACCATTTTCCACTACCATATTCCAATCTCCGGTCGCATTCCAGGGATTTAATTCCGTTACAATGAAGGAATTGATTTTTCCATTAGCTATAAAACTATCAATGGTATCATGTTGTGGGATTTGGAATTGGTCTTGGATAACTTGTTGTGTTGGTTGTTGTTGAACTGGTTGCTCCTGTTGCTGCTGCTGCTGCTGATCTGCAGTAGATAACTGGGTATTATCTCCTATTACTCCTGTTTGGGGTTGGATTGAATTCCCTACATCGGGTGTGTTGGCATTATTTGATTGGAATGTTTCGCTTGTCGATGATTGCAAAGGCTCGTTCGCCAGGGATGTGCCATTTTCTCCATTTACATCGTTACTCGTTGTGAAATTATTATTAGTGAAATTACCAGTTATATCAAATCCTGACTCTGTATTGTTCTCACTTACAGTTGTAATCTGTCCCTTAATATTTGTCCATATGGGATCATAATAGTCAATCACACCTGCTGAATCAAAAGTCCTATTATATGCCTCATTCGTACCAAAGAAATCTCCATAAAAGACATTTGTTGGGCCCTCCTCAGGGGTTCCGGACACTATTTGATGATAAGCGGAATCCTTATTAAGCCAAACAACAGTGGCCCCGATTGGTATTGTAATGTTAGCTGGTTCTATCGGGTTTATGCTATCGCTATTAGTCGCACCTGGGTTAATTGTAAGTGTGAATTCTCCTTCTTGGGCGTTTGCTTCCGACTGAGCAAAACCTGTAGTGCCAATCAGAATGAAGATTGTAGCCAAAGTTAGTAATTTCATATCTGTTCATTTTCTAGATAAAAGGACAGATATATATCTATGATCCTAATTGCCATAGGTAATAAGCAAATGACGTCGATTTTTAAAATAGTTCCAATGAGAATCTCAACCTGGCACGTTTAGGAGGGGGCTTCATTTGTTTTACAAATAAAGTCCTTTAATATGAGGACAACCACAAGATCCCAGCCTTTAAGGTGATTTCTGTTTTCAATCTGATGTTATTGACCCGGTCTCTCATCAGATAATAGAGATTATTTGTTACCCGTTTCTATGTTTTAGTGATTATTGCGAAGTAGGGTTACTGTGGTAAAATTTTGAATTTGGATTCATCGTTTGCTTGCATTTGGTTTTAAAAATCGAATTCTATTCTTAAAGTGATTATTTTAAAACCTTGGATAGGAAAGCTAAGAATGTTTTTGCCTGAACCAGAAATCGTAATCGCATCATTATCATATGTTTTATCCTTATTATTCTCAATCAGGTCTACATATACTGCAGATTTGATGGGATAATGGAATTTTATGTCTGCAGTAATTGTTTTGCCTTCAGTTTCATATAACCGTAATATTACTACTTTAGAGTCGCTATTAGGACTAGAATCTTGTGGGAGTTTGAGCGTACTTAAGATTACATTCTTTGGTGATATAGACAAAAATGAGAAACCATTAGATATGATTGGATCGACCAGCGCGCCTGCAGGACCAGGCTCACTTGCATTGTCATTCCATTTATGATGCGTTTTGTTTGAAATATGGATTGCTGTTGGTTTCATGTTAAAAGCTATCCCTTCTTTATAGCTAGATGCATCACGCCAATCTCCGTTGTGCGGGAGCAGCGAATATTTGAATGTATATGGTCTCTTTTCTGCTGCATCAGGAGTAGCGATACATGGACCCTTGGTACCATCTCCAGAGAGTGTCTCTACCCCTCTTAATAATGTGAGATATATGCTATTGTCTCTAATTTCATGAGAAGGTATTCCAAAATGAGCTAGTGTAACGCCCATATCCTGTTCTTTGTTGGAAAAGTCTATCCATTCTACTGACGGAAATGTACCACTGGGTATTTCTTTCCATTTCTTAAGTACATCGGGATCTTTGTTTAAGTAAAATAGGTTAGTTGGTCTTTGGATAGCGCCAAACTGAGTACCAGTCCAATAAGTGTATCCTTTAAAGGGTACATCAAACTTGACTCTAATTCGCACATGAGGATGATTATTTTCTATGTATGTCGTGCAATCTATTCTAGACAGCCCCTTGTAGATAGATATCTCTTTCCTCAGTGTCAATAAACTATGCTGGTAAATAATAGTCGGTAATTTTTCATTAAGTCGATATGGCCAACGAATAGCATAGTATTTATTCTGAAACACTATTTTAGTTCGGAGATTCCCATTCAAAACACTGTATTTTTCTTTTTTGAATACCCCAAATGGTATCCCTTCACCACTTTCTGATTTTATTATCCCAGTTACATCTTTATGATAGTACAAGTCCCCTAGTTCTTCTTCTATACGAACTTCATTGCCAATGAAATATAGGCGATCGGACTTCATTAGTGTAAATATGCCAGTTTCAGCATCAATTTCTAATGTAAAATCGTCAAACGTGAATTTTGTCTCGTAGGATCTTGGGTATGCAAGTAGGGGTGATTGATCCGTGTTGTTATTCTTACCTTTTTCTTTCTTCCTCAATATTATTTCATATGCAGAAAAACCAAGAGATGGAATTCTTGCTATGAACCCTATTTGGACACTTTTTATTCCTCGATCTTTTTCATGTAATTCTAAATCTAATATTTCTACATCCACTATTTCGTTACTATTTACGGTTCTAAGTTCCATTATTTCTTTTGCCTCGTCAATGTCAAAGTTGATTTTTACTTCCACCCATTCCTTTGTGTCCCATGACACAGAATTGAACACTAAAATGTGATGTGCTTTATTGTCCTGTCTAAATAGTATCTTAGATATTTTATTAATACATTCAAAGTGTGATTTTTTTAACGTATTCTCTATTTTATCAAATGCCGATCTCATCTCATCATATACTGCATCAATACCAGTACCGGGTAAAGAGTCATGCATTGCAAAAAATAGTGCTTGCTTCCAGTAATTTTTAAGGTCATCTGCATGATCATTTTCTTTTGATATCAAATGAAGTATGGTATTCCATCTTTCAAGCATGAGTAGGTATGTTTCAAATTCTTTAAATCCCTGTTTGATCCATGACCTTGTCGAAGTACTATCTGGGAATACAAATGATGCTTTTCCCGAATACATCTCCCCTTTTTTGATAGACATGTGGATGTTTTTCTCATTAATTTCTTGCTCCAACGCTTCAAAAAATTCTGAAGGGGTGGAAACCTTCATTAATGGGTTTTCGATGATACTTTTGGCGGATTCATTATACTTGTTGATAGTGTCGCATAATTCTGGTTGCGGAGGTGTAGAACCACTGCCCGACGGCATAAGAACATGCCTTGTAGATGATTGTTTTCTAAGTTGCTCAAAAGTTTCATGTAAAAGTGACAGATCTAACCCTGCTCGATAACCCAGGGGCATCCAGTGAGATAGTATGGATGTACCGTCAATGCCTTTCCAATAGAATTCAGATACCAATGGCTCTGTTACGCCCCTTCTAAAGGCGAAGTATTTATAACCACTTTCTTTTAGAATTTGTGGCCATTGTGCATTGTAACCGAATTCATCTGCACCCCAGGCAACTAAAATGTTTTTTCCAAATTTCTCCTTTACATAATTTTTGCCTTCTAGGATTTCTCTGATCAATACCTCGCCTGATGGTAGCATTACATCTGACATGAGATATTCTCCTCCTGCAATTTCTATTCGCCCATCTTTGATGAATTGTTTAATTTCTGAAAATAGTTCTGGATAACTTGTCTCAATATTTTCCAGGAGGTAAGTCTGTTCAATAATAAATTTAAAATCTTTTTCATTTTTTAAAATTTCAATAGCTTTTTTTATAATAAAGTTACAATTAATATCAAAATTTTCTTCCTTACTGAAAATCCAAATAGCATCATAATGACTGTGAGGAACGACATGTACAATAGATTTATTCAATTCTATGATGTGTTACTTGGAGATATGTAAGTTTTACCTACCATTGATGAATTCTATTGAAATAGAAGATTGTGTGATCTGAAGTGTACCTCTATACAAATTTTGCATTCTTTTGAATGAAAGATCGATGTATGCTAAAAAAAATTCATGATGAATAAAAATCATGTACATGATAAAAAAATTTACTAATTCCTGTACTTGCTCTTGGCCTTTTTCCTCAATTTAATGGCACAATACATATTTTGTCTTTCATACGAGCAACGATTTACAATAGATAGTCTTGATTTACATGATCAATGGAACCTTGTGATTAAGCCAGATGGTCGTGATTAATTGGAGGTTATTCTAGGTCACATTATTTATCTGCCAACATCCCGCGAGGTTTGAGACAATTATCCCACGAAATAGGATTGGGTCCAAAGATCTGTCCCCTCATGAATCTAAAAAAGTTAAGTCCAATGGAGCAAATGATGAGATGGATATAATCGGTAATTAAATACTATACTGAAATTTAAATGGTCATGCATCGATTCACATTCTAGGATTAGTATTGATCCTTACCGCCAATCATCAATTATGTAAGCGGAAGAAGTGTTGTATCCTTGTTTGTTTCCTTTGCGCATGGATACTCCTTGGAACTCGGATTTGAAACTGTGGTTGATCATTGCTTTGTAGGCCAATTGTCGCTCCATGTTACTAACGGCAGTAATTTTTAAAAATACCTTTTTTGAGGCCATTGATTCTACAGAGTTTAACAGCCGGATAAAATTTGTATGAGAATTACTATTTGTTGATATAGCTGCAAACTTAATATAACAGACATTGCTGCCTGCCTCGGTCCCCTTACCATGATGACATATCGCAAGTCCAATTAGCTTGCTCCCAGAAGGATCATAAAACAATAGTGTGTCACCTAACTTTTGACTGTCTACAGCAAAATTTCCTTTTGCAAATCTAGTCCTGGAAAAATACCGTTAGTAAGATAGCTGCAGTCATCTAAAATTAATGACTTCACATCATCTTGTATTTCAGAAAATCTGACTTCATGCTGCGATTCATGTTTCTGAGAGAATTCCAATTTTTTCTCGTTATTTTCAATAGTAATTATTTTAGTCATTATAGATGTGAGTAAATTTGGCCGAAAATCATACTTTAGATACAAATAAATATGTTTTGGGCTCAGCAAATGTAAACAATCCTGCGTACTGGATTTCTAATTTAGATAAACGTTCTAATACAGGGATAATCAAATGTTTAGCTATCCATTTATTCCAAAAGTTTGGATGGATTGATAGTGGACCAAAGAACACTACACTACCCCAGTTGGTAACAAAATTCTAACCGGCTAGGTTCCCGTCAACTTTTATTGCAAATGGGGTCCGGGTCTGCAGCATATCTGGATCTAATATAATCTGCGTCGCCAAAAAAGGACATGGGATCATCAAGACCCATAAAGGTACCAAATGACAGTCTGAGTATGGCGTCTGCTTCTTTAAGGTCATCTTCTTTCAAATTCCTCACATTGACATGCATCAAATAATCTCTAATACAATATTACTCATATTATTAATATTATTTCATTCTTAGAAACCTACTTGGGAATTGATTACAATATTTTATTTTGCAATTGATTTAGGGAATGAGTAAGTAGGTCGGCGATCTCCTATCTTTATGCTTTATCATTGTAAAACAACCTCTTAGTTTGGGTTCCTAACAATCCTCCTTAGTGTTGATGTTATAGGACAATCTATTTTTTGCAATAATTGACCATGAAATCTAGTGTTTTTATCTAGTCGTGTTGCTTCTTTTTGCTGGAAATTGAGGAACCCTACTTTAAGATCTAGTCGTGTTTTTGCTTAGTTCATGTTGCTTTTTACCTACTTTGTCGTTGGAATTTCTAATCAACTCATATTAAGTGTGAGATTTTCCAATGTATTATGATTAATGATATGAGCAGAGCAAAGTGGGGTAATCGTTTTATCCTCTCACCCATCATTCATGGCGGTCTACTTACTTCGATAGCCCTTTTGATGGTAGGATCTCAATTCATTTAGAGCCTATCCCAAAATTCGATAGGATTATAGCTTGTTGATTTTCTTACTATGGTATGACCTGTATCCTTCAGGAGAGTAATAAAGAACTTCCCGTCATACTTAAGATTCCTGATGAATTATGGGATGAGATTAAAG
>JBGTFK010000065.1:0-4056 GCA_041747305.1 Candidatus Nitrosocosmicus sp. | reverse complement strand
CTTTAATCTCATCCCATAATTCATCAGGAATCTTAAGTATGACGGGAAGTTCTTTATTACTCTCCTGAAGGATACAGGTCATACCATAGTAAGAAAATCAACAAGCTATAATCCTATCGAATTTTGGGATAGGCTCTAAATTAAAGGATGATTTTGTGCATAGCTCAAACAGTAAAGACAAGAATAGTGAAAATGATATAACAGAAAGTAGACCTGAGTCGGTGTTAACAGGAAAAAAAAAAGATTTAATGCGATACAAATCCCGTAGGACTCTAAAAAAAGCTTTGAAAGATGATAACAGTACCCTAAAATACTCTGCACAGATCCCAGATAATCCAAATACACCGGATACATTGGGGGATGATAATCTGGACACCATTAATCTATCATCTACTAATCAATCCTTAAAACAAATTTGCTTTGAAGAAATAAAACCCATGGTACCGTCTCTTACAGATAAACCGTTTAACAATAAGGATTGGATATTTGAAATAAAGTGGGATGGGGTGAGGGCTATCACCATTGTAGATAGGCTAACTAAAACTTGTACCATTAAGTCACGTAGAGGCGATACTATTACTCAACGCTATCCTGAACTTGAGAATGCTTTTAAAAGTGCACTCAAAGAAGATATGTTCAAAGAATTTGTCATATTGGATGGGGAAATTGTTATTCTAGATAATGATGGCTACCCTGATTTTCAAAACCATCAAAAAAGGATGAATATTAACTCTATAAAGAGTATTGAAATTTTGTCTGAACTTTATCCTGCAGTTTATTATGTGTTTGACATCTTATATTTGGACAACAATAACCTCATGCAGTTACCATTTGCAGAAAGAAGAATGACTTTAGTCAACCTAGTTAAGAAAGAGAACTCAAAAATTAGAATATCTGACTTTGTCGAGGAATTCGGGATAGATGTTTTTGAGACCATAAGGGGGATGAACTTGGAAGGGATAATTGGAAAGATTAGGAACAGCAAATATCATTCTGGTATCCGTACAAGAGACTGGCTTAAAATAAAAAATATCAAAACCCATGACTGTATAGTGATAGGCTATACAAGGGGTGAGGGCAACCGAAAGAATTATTTTGGATCTCTCTTACTTGCGGCAATCGATAATACTCTAAATAATACCCTCGCGGATACCAATAATAATAATGTTAATTCCAAAAATGACATTAGTAAATTGAGATTTATCGGTCATACGGGCAGTGGATTTAGTTCTGAAAGCCTCTCAGTAATTCATCAAAAACTAAAAAAAATAGAAATTCCCTATTGTCCTGTTGATAGCATTCCATATCTTAACAGGGAAACAGTATGGGTAAGGCCCATAACAGTAATAGAAGTGAAATTCAATAACTGGACAAACAATAAGATAATGCGGGCACCGATATTTCTAAGAATTAGAGAAGACAAGCCTCCACATCAATGTGTCATTGAAATTCCAAGTCTTCCAAATTCGCCAAAGATTGCAGATACCATAAAGAAAGATAAATGTGATAATGACTTGACAATAACCAATAATAAGAAAGGTGATCCCGTAACTACCCGTGACCACCAATTTTCCAATTTGAAAAAGGAATTTTGGAGTGCAACAGAATATCGTCCAGCTATTACAAAAGAAGATTTGATAGAATATTATGATAAAATAAGTAAACATCTTCTACCTCATCTTCTAGACCGGCCCATATCTCTTAGTAGATACCCCGATGGAATATATGGAAAAGCGTTTTATCAAAAAGATTGGAAAAATGAGAAACCGCATTATGTTAGAACAGTCAGGGTATATTCAGAATCAAATAATGATGAGATTAACTATATTGTATGCAATAACAAGGAAACTTTACTATGGCTTGTAAATTTGGGATGCATTGAAATCCATCCATGGAATAGCAGGGTTAATGATTATGATCAATGCAATAAGGTGGATGTAATAGAAACGGAAGAATGTGGATTAAATTATCCGGATTTTATAGTTTTTGATTTGGACCCATACTTAAATATTGATAATGAAAATGAATCAAAGGAGCCATCTTATAGTTTATCAGCATTTAGAACGACAGTGGAAATTGCTCTAGGTTTGGAAGGTATTTTTGATGATTTGAATATTAAATCATATGTAAAAACTTCTGGAAAAACAGGATTGCACATATTCTTACCTGTAATCAACAAGTATACGTACAAACAAACGAGGGAATTTGCCAGAGTAATAGCTCAGATCTTGAACAAACGCAATCCGGGCCAAATTACTACAGAATGGAAAACTATGGATAGAAAAGGAAGAGTATTTTTTGACTATAATCAAAATTCTATTGGGAAAACACTAGCGTCTGTTTTTTCAACAAGACCGGTAGAAGGTGCCACCGTTTCAGTTCCGCTAAAATGGAAAGAACTAGTAGATATCATCCCTACTGATTTTACAATAAAGACAGTACCTGACCTCTATAAGAGGAAAATAGATCCATGGAAGGATATTTTATCACATAAACAAAATCTTGAAGAAATTCTTGAACGTATTTCCGATTTCAAAGTTTAAGAAAAATGGTAATTGCATGTCAATAGCCAACATCGTTTAGGTGTGTTATTACTCCGATCCTCTTCTAGGGAATATATTCCGGGCAAGGACTTTTTTATATATTTCGTACTAGTTCCCGGTAGCTTTGCTTCTTTGAACACTTGCTTTCAGGGCCTCTATTAGGTTATTACTAGTATCCAATGATTCTTCTTTTGCTTCAGTTTTGTATGTGATTCCTTTAGATTTTGCAGTTACCATTTTTTCTAGTTGTTTTGTATATTCATCTGAATACTGTGTCGCATCAAATTGTGAACTAGTCAAGTTTCCTATCAACATTCTTCCAAGTTCCAATTCTTTCTCCTCTATAGGTACTGCAGATGCAGAAGATTCTGACCCTGGCATTCCATCTATTTCATCTATTGGTGTTATCTCTTCTTGGTACATTAGTTGATGCATTATCATACCCCTTTGATACGGACGAATGGCAATCAAATGTTCCTTATCTTTCAGTACGACCTTTCCTATTGCAATTTTGTCTGTTTCTTTAAGTGAACTAACAAATAATCTGTAGGCCTTGGTGGAAGCTGATACAACGCTTTCCTTTTGTTTGCTTTTTCTTTTCCCACTTGTTTTATCCATAAAAGGGGATACATAATAACTCTTTTCGATAAGAATAGTGTCAAAATCTTTAATGTCAATAAATTCTTTAATGTCAATTGTTTTGGTAGTTGATGCTTTAATTTTTTCCAGATCTTCTTTATCTATTATTATATATTCGTCCTTTGCAATCCTATACCCCTTTCTTATCTCCTCATACGGGATTTCCTTCTCCTCTATTGGACACCATCTTTTATACTGAATTTTATGTCCTTTTTCATCTAACTGGTTAAACGAATATTCGTTACTGCTATCTGATACTGTAAATAACTTTATTGGTATGTTTACTAACCCGAATGAAATACTACCATTCCAAACACTTCTGGTTCCCACAGGTAATCTAAAACAACATGGCTACCTGTGTATTTATAGCAATACATACATTATTATTTTAAATTGAATTAGTATTTTTTTACAAAAGATGGTGAGTAAATTTTTGTCGCCTTTTTATAATTAGATTGATTATTGGAATCATCTGTTAGCAGAAGGGCAATACGAGCAATATGCTCTATGGATTACATGAAGGATGGATTTCGATTCATCTTGTTATTATATTTTCCTTGAGACTTTGTTATTACGATCTCAAATTGCATTCAAAGTAAAGAGGAACGGTATGTAACAGATTCATAGACATCAGTTAGCAAATGACTGGATGAAGTGGTATTGTCAAAAAAATTAGAGATGTAAGACAAAAGATAAAGGATAGTATCTAATGGAAATAGATGAACAAGATAACTGAGGCTGGGTCATTATTCTTTTCATTTCCTAACAAATAAAGCTAGTCTAATGGAGTATAATGTGTTAGTGAAACAAAGATACTACCAAAAAGACTAGCATCATATAGTTCATCATCCATTCTAATTAGCATTTTATATCT